>JAUMYD010000228.1 GCA_030528765.1 Bacillota bacterium | reverse complement strand
CCGGCCATCCTCCAGAGCAGCCAGATCCCCCTGCAGGGCGATGTGGATGCCCATCTGCTCAGCAGCCCGCAGCAAAAAGCCGCTGGCTTCCTTTTCCAGCTGCTTACTGAGCAGGCTTTTTTCCCGGCCGATGATGGTCACATCCCGCCCGCTGCGGCTCAGCTGCCAGGCCGTTTCCAGGGCCAGCATCCCATCCCCCACCACCACGGCGGGGCCGGGCCGCTCCAGGATCCGGCTCACATCCTCCAGACTGCGCAGGGGGCCGACCCCCAACAGCTGGGCATAGGCCGCTTCAGGCAGCAGGGCAGCAGCCCCGGCAGCGATCACCAGGCTGTCGTAATAAAGGTAGCTGCCATCAGCAAAGCGCAGCTGGTGATTCTCATGGATCACAGCCGTGGCCTTTTCCCTGACCACCTGAATATCATTATCAATGAACCAATCATAGCTTCTCAGCTGCAATCTTTCCGGATCCCCGCCGTTCACCAGCTCCGGCAGGCGGGGTCGGTAATAGGGAAGCGCCGCTTCTCCGCAGATCAGGAAGATCCGCGCCCGCGGGTCGCTCTGCCGGGCGGCCTGCGCTGCGGAAAGCCCGGCTACCCCACCACCGATGATCAGGATCCGTCTTGCCTCTGCCATTGTTTCCTCCATTCGCCGCTCTGTTCGCTGCTTTGTTTTCTCATTCTTCTCTGCTTTATTTTTGCTCTGCTTTTCCGGCAGAGAGAAGCAGGGACGCAAGATGCGTCCCTGTGTCAGCCCTGCATGGCTCCGGGATCCACAGCCGGCTCCGGGCCCTCCCGGAAGGCAGGCAGTGCGCGCCGGAGCTGTGGATAGAAGCGTTTTGCCTTAGAAATAATAGCCGTAATCAGAAAGCAGCTCCATCCCGTAATTTTCAATGAGGCCCTGCCCCAGGAAGAGCAGGAGGATCATGCAGATGACCACCAGAATGATCAGGAAGAGCATCCAGAGCAGATTTGCACGGAAGAAATTCTGCTTATTGGGGTTGACCCGCTTGTTAAAGGCCATCACAAAGGGGAAGATCAGCTCATAAAGGCCGGCCAGCAGCATGGTGCCCAGGCTGATCAGGTAGCCGCTTTCCAGGAAAAACACGGAAATGCTGCCCAGGATCGCCAGCAAAAGCGGGGGGCAGACCCACAGCGCCATGGTACCGAACCAATTCCAGGTTTTCACGATGGGCGCCAGATTATCCTCAAAGAAGGGCCGGGGTGCAGCAGCGGCAGCTGCCGTCTGCTGATCCCGCAGCTCCCCGGAGGAGGGGCCGAAGGGATCCCGCATGGGCTGCTGCGGCTCTGTATAGCCGGGCGCGAAGGCAGAGGGCGCAGTGGCCGGGGGAATGGGCTGTGCTTCCACCTGCTGGGCCATATCCGGCGGCGCAGCAGGGGGGGCAGGCTCCTGCACAGGGGCACTGCCTGCTGCAGCTGCATAGCCTGCCGGCTCAAACTCCAGGGGCTCGGCAAAGTCCGTTTCCTCCCCGGAGGCAGGCATCGAAACAAAATCAAGGGCAGGCTCCGGCATCACTGCAGG
>JAUMYD010000227.1 GCA_030528765.1 Bacillota bacterium | reverse complement strand
ATGTTTCCCACAGCTGTCGCGGCGCAGCCGCACAGCAGCAGGATCAATATGAGAGCAATCAGCTTTCTCATAAGTGCTCCTTTCTAACGGATCACAGGTCCCTCCCGCCAAAGGCTTCCGCCCGCCGCAGCCGACAGGTCCGGATATGCCAGCGCATACAGATCTGCTGCTCTGGCTTCCAGAGAAAAGAGGGTTTGGGCCTCAGGCCCCAATCGCCGAACATGCTGGGGTTTTGTAACCACAGGAACCGATGCGGATTTCCGCATTCGGCCCAGCAGTTCCCGTCCGGTTTCATTGGCTGCCAGAACCCGGATATAAGGGATCTCCGCGGGGCAATCGGCAGGGGGCATTCCCAGCCATGCCCACAGTACCATACGCCGCAAGCGGGCATAGGCATAGCGTTTTGTCTTTGCCGCATCCAGAATCTCTTCCAGACTTGCTGCCGTCCGACTGGCCTCATACATACGGTGATACAATCCCTCACGGCTTTCATCCAGGGCTGCGAATTCTTCTTCGCTCATGGATCTGAGCCGGGCCAGAATGGCACGTTCACAGGTCTTAAGCAGCACTGGGGCTCGTCCGGCACGTTCCTCCTCTTCGTAGGCAGATCGCATGGCGGGGGCCATCTGTTCCAGTGCAAGACTTCGTTCGCCTTTCCGAATCAGTTCCCGCAGAAGCGTAGCCGAAGGAATCTGCTCCACAAGCTCTGTTCCATGGTAGGAAGTACCTTTCCGCTTTACAGTCATCGGCTGAATCCGGGAGTGATTTCGCAGCAAACTCTTACAGTACTCCACACCCAGAATATTGTTGGGACTCTCCAGCACAGCTGCCGCCTCGCTGTCAGTCAGGCAATCAACTGCCCGCTGACGGGCTGACGCAAAACTGACACCTTCTGCCAATTTCTCCTTCAGCACCTGCGAAAACTCGCCCGAACACAACACTGCAGCAACCCGCTGAAGCACCGCAGCATCGCCGCACTCACTGCCGAAAGCCAGATGATCCACCACGCCGGTGGCCTCCAGAATTCTGATGCCGCCATCAGCAAAGCGCTCCGCAGAGCCGGTTGCCCAGGGAAGCGGAAGCTCCAGAACCAAATCTACGCCGCTTTCCACAGCCGCCTTTGCTCTGGCCTGCCGACGTACAATGGCAAAATCACCTCGTTGGACGAAGTCACCGCTCATGACACCGATAACCGCTGTATCCTGTCCCAGTTGACCGCGGACTTCCTCCACCAGATAGAGATGTCCGCAATGCAGGGGATTGTACTCTATTATCATACCTGTTGTCTTCACGAAATTCACCTCGATGTGATAACAAAAAATGACATTTCGGTAAAAAGAGGTTGTCAGCTAAAAAATTTTTGCTATAATATGTAAATAAAGAAAAGTAGGTTTTCTTTTTTACTACGCTTCATTTTATATCATTTCTAAGGGACCTGCAAGGTTCCGAAAAAAGAGGAGACGATTATCATGAATATTCTGGTCATCAACGCTGGCAGTTCCTCCCTGAAGTATCAGCTCCTGAATCCCGAGACCGGCGATCTG
>JAUMYD010000115.1 GCA_030528765.1 Bacillota bacterium | reverse complement strand
TTCTTATGGCAGCCCTGATTTCTCCTGTTTTTCACTTTTTCTCCCAGGGGACAGTGCCGGAGGAATGGACATCCAGCTGGTCTCTTTCCCCGGTAGAGCAGCTGGATTATGCTGCGCAGGGGCAGAGCCTCCATGCGGAGCTGGAAGAGGAAGCTTTGGCACAGTATCGGCTGAAGCTGGAAGAAGAGCTGCGGAAGCTGGCTGTTTCTCATTGCGGGGAGCAGACAGAGCTGTGGGCTGAGCTGGATGAGGAAGGTCAGCTGAAAGGTCTGGAGCTGTGCTTCTATGGGGTGAGCCGGGAGAGTGCCGCTGCCTGTCTGCAGGACCTGGCCAGACAAAGTGCATTGCCGGAAGAGCAGATCCACTGTGAGATCCGATCGGAGGGGGTAGCGGGTGATGGGAAATAACAGATCAGGTCCTTTTGCCAATCTGACAAAAAAAGAGAAGCATTTTTTGCTTTTGCTGGGAAGTATCCTTTTTTTGGGGATGCTGCTGATGTGTACCGCCGGGGGGCAGAGCCGGCCTGCAGAAAAAGGGGAGCCCGCTGCTCCTTCCGGGGCTTTATCGGTATCATCTTCCGGAGCAGTCCCCGGGGATCTGGAAGGAGAGCTGGAGGGGCTGCTTTGCCAGATCAAGGGCGCAGGCCGGGTGCAGGTGGCCCTGCGCTATGGGAGCAGCAGCCGGGCGGAATATGCTTATGACGAAAGCAGCAGCAGCAGCAGCGGGGAGAATGCTTCCAGCCGGGATACGGAAAGACGTCTGGCAGAAATCGATGGGCAGCCTGTGCTGCTTTCTACCAGCAATCCGCAGGTCACCGGCCTGGTGGTGGTAGCGGAAGGAGCCGGCGATCCCTTGGTGAAGGAACGTCTTTACCAGGCATTAAGCAGCCTTTTTGGAATAAATGCCGTACAAATTGCCATTATAGAAGCAGAAGGGAGCGGTGATTATGAGGATCAATAAAAGAATGCAGGATTCCTGCGGGAAGCTTCTGTGCGCAAAAACGGGCTTTGCCCTGCTCCTGCTGTTTTTTCTTTTTGCGGCAGCTTGGAGCTGGCTTTCCCCCGCTGCACCAGAAGAGGAAAGCTTTGCTTCCTGGGAGGATATTCCGGAGCCGGAAGAAGCAGAGCCGGAAGAGCCGGAGCTGGACGAAGCGCAGGTGGCAGCTGCTTATTTTGCGGCCTACCGCATGGACAGGGAGGAGGCTCGCAGCGCGGAGCTTCTGGTTTTGGAGCAGATCATCGCTGATGCAGATAGCTCGGCAGAAGCAGTTTCCCAGGCAGAGCAGCGGCGTCTGGCGATTGCAGCCTGCGCAGACCGGGAAAATCAGGCAGAGAGCCTGCTTTCTGCAAAGGGCTTTGGGGAAACCGTTGTGATCCTGGGAGAAGAAAGAGCCACCGTTATCGTGAATGTGGAAATGAACGCGCTGAAGGCTACGCAAATTGCGGAGGCTGTGGACGGCGTAAGTGGCTGCGGTTTTGAAAACGTAGTGGTTGTAAATCGTTAGTAAGTTTGCTATAATATACAAATAAGCCCCAAGAAGGGCAGATGGCTTTGCCAATTCCCTGAATGCTTTTGGCAAACAGGAATTTGAATAATTCTTTAAGGAGGATATGAAAACAATGGATGAAGAAAAAGTAGTCGATACTGTTTTGGACGAAAACACTCTGGAAGGAAATAGTCAGGGTACGGTACAGATTGCTTCCGATGTTGTTGCCACCATTGCCAGCCTGGCTGCGGCAGAAGTTCCGGGCATTGTCAGCATGAGCGGCGGCGTTGCCGGTGGCTTCGCGGAAATGCTTGGTCGTAAAAATATGACCAAGGGCGTTAAGGTTGATATTGTTGAGCAGAATGTTACTGTTGATGTTTTTGCTGTAGTCGAATACGGCGTATTCATTGGCGAAGTGGCAAAAGCTGCCCAGCTTAAAGTCAAGCAGGCTGTGGAAACCATGACCGGTCTGAATTGTCCCACTGTGAATATTCACATTCAGGGCATTGCCTTCCCCCAGAAAGAGAAAACAGAAGAGTAATCCACTTGCGTTTATTAAGCACATGGATGAAGAAAGGCAGCTGCGGCCCGAAAGGGCCGCGGCCTGCTCGCATTTCCGCAGAAATTCATATCAGGCCGGAGCGGCAGTGCTTTCTCTGCTGTGTCTGTGCATCTTTATATTTTCTATTGTTTGAGCGGGCTATTTCATTGAGGTGAATATCATGGGAGTTTTGCGAAGGATTCTTGTTGCCCTTTGGGGCTTCCTTTTTCTGGGGCTGGCAGCATTGATTACTGTGGCCCTGATCAACCACAGCTTTGCCGCTGAAATGATTGCTTTCCTGGAGCAGCAGCTGATCCTCAGCCTGAAGGAGATCTTTATCGAGAGTCAGGCCCTTTGGATCCCCTTGCTGGTCGCCTTTTTCAGCCTGCTTCTGGCTGGCTGCCTCCTTGCTGTATCCTTCCAGCACCGCCGCCCCCTGCGGCAGGTGATGGTGGAAAGCCGGGATGGCTCCTCCGTGCAGGTGAGCCTGCATGCCATTGATACGGTCGTGCGGCGGGCAGCGGCCCTTGTCCCCGGTGTGGAGGGTGTGGCCAACCATCTGCAGATGGGGAGATCCGGTTTGGAGATTCGGCTCAGCTTCAGCCTTCCTGCCGGTGCGAATGTGGTGGAGCTCGGTGATCGTCTCCGTGGAGAGATCAAAACCCAGCTGGAAAATATGATGGGGATCCGCCCCGCTGTTATCGATATTATGGTCGTAAATGTTAACGAAAACAAAGAGGAAGCCCATCTGGGCCAGCTTGCTGCTCAGCCGGTGGCTTTTTCTGCATCTCCGGAGGAAAGTTTGTCCACTGCTTTGGAGGCTGAAGTTGTAGAGGAGGCCAAAGATGGACTGGAATAAAATAAGTGTTGCACAGCTCTGGAAAGAGCATAAGTGGAAGATTTGTCTGACGATCCTTGCTTTTCTTTTTGCTGTTTGTGTTATCTCCTATGGCTTTTTTAAGGCTGTTTTTGTTTTTCTCTGTATAGGCCTGGGGGCTTATGCAGGGATCCAGCTGGATCGTAAAAATAAACTCAAGGATAAATCGGAGGATTACTGGGATCATGGCAGATAAAACCGGTAAAGTCGTTACCATACGTCTGGAACAGCCTGCAGACCCTCTGGAAGAAGCCCGGCAACTGGCTGCCTATGAACGAGCTCAGGCCAGAGCTGCTGCCCGCGCTGCGGAGCAGGCTGATGCTGCCCGGGAGGAAAGCCTGCGGGCGAATGCAGAGCTTTTTCGCATCCTGAATGAGGAGGATTACCGGGAGCTTTCCAGCACCCCCCGCCGCCGGGCTCGGGAGCTTTCTCTGCTGATCCTGTTTCAGGTTGTTGTGGGGGGCTGTGATTGGGATACCGCCCGGCTGGTGCTGGAGGATACCAATGTAAGCGGGGAAAATGCGGTATTCTCGCTTTCTCTGGCCCGCCGTGCGCAGGAGGATTCTTCCCGCGCTGATGAGATGATGGCTTCCTGTGCCCGGGAATGGGATGTGAAGCGCTTTGCCCAGGTGGATCGTCTGATCCTCTGGCTGGCAGCCTCCGAGCTGCTGCGGGATACGGAGTCTCAGGCCAGTATCATTATCAATGAAGCGGTAGAGCTGGCCAAGAAGTTTGGCACTGAAGAAAGTGCTGCCTTTATCAACGGAATGCTGGATAATATTTATAATAAATACATCAAAAAGAAAGACTGATTTCGTTATGATCCTAGGTATTGATACCAGTTGCTATACGACTTCTGTCGCACTCGTGGATGTGGATGGCCGCTTGCTCGCCGAGGGCAGGCGGCCTTTGTCCGTGGCCCGGGGAGAACGGGGTCTCAGGCAGAGCGAAGGGCTCTTTTCCCATGTGAAGCAGCTTCCGCTGGTGATGGAGGAGCTCATGGCTCAGGCGCAGCCGGAATGGGGGCCGGTGCAGGCCATCGCTGTTTCCTCCCGGCCCCGCCCGAAGGAAGGTTCCTATATGCCGGTTTTTTTGGCAGGGGAGGGGCTGGCTCGTTCCCTTGCTGCGGCTTTTTCTTGTCCGCTCTTCCGTTTCAGCCATCAGGAAGGGCATATAGAATCGGCCCTGGCCAGCGCCGGGCTACACTGGAAGGAGCCTTTTCTGGCCCTGCATCTTTCCGGCGGCACCGGGGAGCTGCTCTTTGCTCAGCCGCTGGAGAATGCCCCTGGCTTTCAGGTGGAGCTGATCGGGGATTGTGATCTGCCGCCCGGGCAGTTTGTTGATCGGGTGGGTGTGGCTCTGGGGCTGCCTTTCCCTGCCGGCCCCCATTTGGAGTCTCTGGCTGGGGATCTTCAGGGAGAATTCCGTCTCAGCGGCTCGGTGCAGGGAATGCATATCTCCTTTTCCGGCCCGGAATCTGCTGCCCAAAGAGCGATCCTGGCCGGTGTGGAGCCCTGGGCTGTGGCTGCTGCGGTTTTGGATAATATCGGCAAGAGTCTGGAAAAAGCAGTGCGCTTTGCCATGGCAGAATACAAATGTCGCCGGGTGATCGCTGCCGGTGGTGTAGCGGCAAACGCAAGGATTCGCCGCCGTCTGGAAAAGATCGGCCTGCGCTTTGCGGAGCCCCGTTTTGCCGGGGATAATGCCTTTGGCCTTGCCCGCTTGGGCGCTGTTGCTTTTGCCGCTGCTGACCGGAGCTGAGCAGTCGCCGCGCAGGGGCTATAATAAAAATGTATATGTTCGGGGCGGGTATTCTGCTTTTTGGGGCCGGGGCGGCTTGAGGAAGCAGAGCCACCCATTCTATCATAAATCGCCGGGCTCGTGCTCCGGCAATGTCAGTGTGCAAGGAGGCAAGTTATGTTTCCCATTCTGAAAAAACGAGTATTGAACCCTAGTGTTACTTATATGGAAGTGCTGGCCCCACGGGTCGCGAAGAAGGCGCAGCCCGGCCAGTTTATCATGCTGCGCATCGATGAAAAGGGAGAGCGCATCCCTTTGACCATTGCCGGTTATGACCGGGAAGAGGGAACGGTCACCATCATTTTCCAGAAGGTGGGCTATACCACCTACAGCCTGGACGGCCTGGAGGAGGGGGACAGCCTGCTGGATTTCGTAGGCCCCCTGGGCAGAGCCAGCGATTTTGATGGTATGCGCAAGGTGGCTGTGGTCGGCGGCGGCCTGGGCGTAGCCATTGCCTATCCCCAGGCAAAGGCCTTGCATGACTTGGGCGCGGAAGTGGATTTCATCGTGGGCTTCCGGAATAAAGATCTGATCATCCTGGAAGAGGAATTCTCCGCGGCCTGCAGCGATCTGACCATTATGACCGATGATGGCAGCAATGGACAAAAGGGCTTTGTCACCACCGCATTGCAGGAAAAGCTGGAAGCCGGTGCGGAATACGATGCCGTGATCGCCATTGGCCCTTTGATGATGATGAAGGCTGTTTGCGAGCTGACCCGGGAAAGAAAGATCCCCACCATCGTGAGTATGAATTCCGTCATGGTGGATGGAACGGGCATGTGTGGCTGCTGCCGCTTGACTGTGGGCGGAGAGACCAGATTCGCCTGTGTGGACGGGCCGGATTTTGACGGACACCAGGTGGATTTTGATGAAGCCATGGCCCGCTCCCGTATGTATTTTGATGAAGAAAAGCTCAGTATGGAGAAACATGCCTGCCAGCTGGGAGGGAAACAAAATGATTAACAACAGCCCGAAGAAAAACCCCATGCCGGAGCAGGCTCCGGATGTGCGAAATAAGAATTTTTCCGAGGTGGCTCTGGGCTATACTCCGGAAATGGCCATGGATGAGGCCAAACGCTGCCTGAACTGTAAGAATAAGCCCTGCGTATCCGGCTGCCCGGTAAATGTGCATATCCCGGAATTCATCGCCCTGGTGGCGGAAGGCAAATTCGCGGAAGCCGCAGCCGTGGTGAAAAGCACAAACAACCTGCCCGCCATTTGCGGCCGGGTCTGCCCACAGGAAAATCAGTGCGAGCGGCAGTGTGTCCGTGGCAAAAAGGGCGAGCCGGTGGCCATTGGCCGTCTGGAACGCTTTGTTGCGGACTATGTGATGGAGTATGGGGAGCCGGAAGCGCTGCTCTGCCCGCCCAATGGTCATAAGGTGGCTGTGGTGGGTTCCGGCCCTGCCGGGCTGAGCTGCGCCGGGGATCTGGCGAAGCTGGGCTACGATGTGACGGTCTTTGAAGCCCTGCATACCCCCGGCGGTGTGCTGGTATATGGTATCCCGGAATTCCGTCTGCCTAAAGCATTGGTACGGAAAGAGATCGCCACCGTGGAGAA
>JAUMYD010000011.1:15094-22921 GCA_030528765.1 Bacillota bacterium | reverse complement strand
AAAGCAGGCCACCACTTGCCTGCACATACAGGCGGCTGGTTCCCTGCTCTGGGCCCGGGACCCTGTATTCTGCGCCCAGCTCCAGAGGAACAGCAGTCTGCTCCTCCGAAAGCCCAGGTGAAGGCAGCAAATAATTGCTGTCACTGTTCACCAAAAAACTGCTCTCAATATAAAGCAGGCCGCTCTGCCAGACCTGCAGGCTATACGCACCGGGCAAAAGCTGCGGCAGCGCCAGAGAGCCGCTGAAAACACCCTCCTCCAATTCTGCATAACCTCGATAGATCGCATCTTCCAGCCCGGCCCCCTGGGGGAGAATATAGACGGATACCCGCTCATAATCCAGCTTGCTGCCGTCTCTGGTGGCCAGCATCCCGTAAAAGTGAATCGTATCCCCGTTTGAATAGACCTTTTTATCGCTGGATAAGTAACGCCAGACATTGGGATACACCGGCTCTTCCACGGTGGTCCAAAGGGGGAATATCAGCTCCCTGTTTTCATCCGAAACGGAGATCAGAGCCTGCTCACCAACGGTCAGCATACTCAAGCCATCCGCATCTGCCACGTTTCTGTCACCGCCCCAAAGATCAGCAACAGCAGCGCGCAGGGGCTGTCCATCCCTGCTTTCGTCAAAAGACCAGAACAGAGCCTGATCATGATCTCTCAGGCTGTAAACGGAAAGAGGGCTGACCATGAAAAAAGCATCCCGCACAGAAGAGCCCTGCATCAAGCGCAGCATATAACAGCCTTCCGGCAGACTATCCAGCTCCAGAAGTTGCTCCTTGCCATCGGCACTCCCCTCCAAAGCAAGAGCGGAGGAGAAAAGCAGCTGGCACTGATCCACAGCAGTGCCCCCCAGGCAGCGGAAGGATTCGCTCCAAACCGGATACTGCTCTGCGACCCGGCTTAAAGACTCTGCATAGCTAAGCGTATCCGCAAACTTATAAAGGGAGGCCAGAACCGTCACCTTTCCCTGACCGGCCGGACAAGAAAGACCCTTCACCCGAAAGAGCGGATTTTCATCAGGCAGGAAGGAAGAGGCAGCACTCAGCGTCCAGGTATCCGAACTCCGCTGCGTTTCAAAGGACCAGGTGTAGCTTTCTTCTAAAAGCAGGCTACTGTCCTCAAAAGGCAGGCCCTCCTTCAGGGAAAGCCGGTAGACAGTGGCCGGCTCCCATTCTTCCTGCGGGGTGAAACGCAGCACGCGGCCGCTCTGCTCAAAGCTCCCCTCCACCTGCGGAGAAATATGCAGATATTCTGCCAGCAGATCCAGATCCACCTGAAGCGTTGTAGAAAGAACCAGCTCTACCGGGGAATCAAGGGGGACAGCGAGCTGCTGATCCCCAGGACGAAGCGCAGTTAGGCTTACAGGGCTTTTGGTCTGCACAGCCCAGCTGTAACTTTGATCCTCCCCGCTCAGCGTGAAGGTATAAACACTGCCCTGCTCCAACGGCAGCCCGGGCGTGATCAAAACCTCCTGTTTGCTTTTCCCCTGGTGAACGCCAAAATCAATCTACGGAGAGACAGTGAGTGCCTTATTTACGGCAGCCGAACTGATGGCTTCATCAAAGCTCAACTTAAAGGCAGAATTACAATCCACACCACCGGCATCCTCCATAGTGGCAGAAAAAAAGGCGTTTTCCATTGCATCTTTGCTGATATCCCTGGTCCAGCCATAAATCAGCCAGGAAGCGAGCAACAGCAGTGCAAAAATGATAAAAATTAAAACGAGGGTGAGTTTTTTCATCTTAACCTCAGAGCAAAAAATTCATCATGCAGAAAACAAGGAATGAGGCTTGTCTTCTCATAGTAATTTGCGGTTTATCATCTTATTATATCGAAGAAGAGCAAGTATTGCAATACATTATCCTGGCTGCGAAAAGTCAAAAAAAGAGAGGGAAGCCGGGGCTTCCCTCTTCAATGAAAACAGGATCTTATTTATCTACATCTGTGGCTTCGCCCACAGGAGCGGTATCAGCTTCTCCTTCTGCATCATCATCGCCCTCGGTATCGGTATCAGCTTCGCCTTCTGCGTCAGCTTCGCCTTCTTCATCTTCGAACATTTCTTCCTCATAGTATCTATAGACATCAGACTTCATCTCAATGTCAGCCTCGCCGGTACGGGTGGTGATTTCATCGCCAAGACGGGCAATGGCATCTTCTTCGGAAACGGCACTCAGGCTCTTGCGGATGACTTCCATGTTGGCTTCAGCGCCTTCACGGATATCATCGATCTTGATGATGTGGTAACCGGCAGAGCTCAGAACGGGTTCCTGAGTAAAATCGCCAACAGCATCCAGCGTATAAGCGCCAGCAACATATTCTTCATAGAAAGCGTTTTCGCTGCCGACTTCATTGCCGTATTCGTTGATGTAAGCATTGATCACGCCGCCTTCGGAAGCGCTGCCGTCATCAGAATTTTCTTTGGCCAGGGTAGCAAAATCTTCACCGTCGTTCAGACGGGCGATCAGAGCAACAGCTTCTTCATAAGCTGCGTTTTTGGCTGCTTCATCTTCAGTATCGCACATCAGCAGGATGTGGGAAGTTTTGCGGCCATCCCATTTAACGGGATCTTCATCGTAAGTGCCATAGATATCATTTTCGGAAATATTCATTTCCGCTTCCATCTCGGCAATGAAAACATCTACCAGATCATTATAGAGAATGCTGGTTTTGATGCCCATGAAGTAGCCCCAATCGAGCCATTCTTCGAGGAAAGTTTCTTCGAAGGTGATATTATATTCTTCGGCCATTTCACGGATAATAGAAGCCTGAACCAGGACGTTCCAGGCATAATATTCCATGGAGCCGAACATTTCTTCGGAACCTTCTTCTTTCAGAAGATCAACGCCGTAGTACTGCTGATAGGTGGAGTAATTACCGTATGCACTCTGGTAATAGCTACCCAGGTAGTTTGCATATTCTGCTTCATAGATCGGGTTACCATTGACGGTGGCAAGAACATCACCGTATACTGCAGGATTCTCAGCTTCAGGGGTTTCCAGGGTGCTGCCGCAGGCTGCCATGGTGAAAATCATAGCAAGTGCCAAAGCGATCACAAATACTTTTTTCAAGAGACTCATCCTTTCAAAATAGATATTATATTGTAAAACAATCTACTTTACGATTATAGCACAGTGTTTCTTATATTTAAAGTGAAATCTAATGAAAATTTTTTCACTGAAATATCAGTACGTTTCTTCAAGGGATAAGAACCGGTCCGTCATGCAACGCGGATACTCCCTCGTGAGGGACAGCAATCTGGATAGCAGGTCAAAAAGCAGTTCCACCACCGCCTGATCCCCAGCGATATTCCCTGTTTTGATCCGCAGCATAAAACCCTTTTTATCAAAAAATTGCAGGCGCTTCGGTGCATAAGCCAGCAGGCTGACCAAAGCCTCCCCACTGACCGGATGCTGAGGTGCAAAATGAACATCTACGCAATCATCCTTCTGCAGCAAGGAGGAAACGCACAGTTCTTTGCAAAGAAGCTTGATCCGGCCCATAAAAAGCAGATTTTCCACCTGCGTGGGCAGGGGGCCATAGCGATCCCGCAGCTCCTCGCCCAGCTGGTCAAGATCTTCCCCTTGCATAGCGGCCGCCATGCATTTGTATATCTCCACCTTCAGAGTGGAATCCGGGATGTAATCATCCGGTACAAAGGCGTTGATACGCAGCTCCATCAGGGTGGAAACCTCTGGCAGACGGGCTTCCTCGCCCTTGGCTTTGGACATTTCCTCTTCCAGCATCCTGCAATACAGATCAAAGCCCACTGCAGCAATGTGCCCGTGCTGCTCCGGCCCCAGGATATTTCCGGCACCACGCAGCTCCAGGTCACGCATGGCGATCTTAAAGCCAGCGCCCAGCTCCGTAAAATCACGAATGGCGATCAGGCGCTTTTTGGCAATATCCGTCATCACATGCTGCCGGCGGTAGGTGAAATAGGCAAAGGCCTGCCGCTGGGAGCGGCCCACCCGGCCGCGCAGCTGATAAAGCTGAGCCAGGCCAAAGGTATCCGCATCATCCACGATCATCGTATTGGCATTAGGGATATCCAGCCCATTTTCAATGATGGTAGTGCAGACCAGCACATCCCCCTCTCCATTGACGAAATCCAGCATCACCTGCTCCAGCTCTTTTTCCTTCATCTGTCCATGCCCCACCAATAAGTGGGCATGAGGCAGAAGCTGCTGCAGAGCAGCGGTGACATCATAGATATCCTGCACTCTGTTGTGCAGGAAATAGACCTGCCCGCCGCGGGCCAACTCCCGGGCAATGGCATCCCGCACCAGGCGATCATTGTATTCCACCACATAGGTCTGCACCGGCAGACGATCCTGGGGCGGCGTGGAGATGATGCTCATTTCCCGCATGCCTACCAGCGCCATGTGCAGCGTCCGTGGGATGGGCGTGGCGGAGAGGGTCAGCACATCCACCTGCTTCTTCAGCTTCTTGATCTTCTCCTTATGGGCAACACCAAAGCGCTGCTCCTCGTCGACGATCAGCAGGCCAAGGTCTTTGTAATGCACATCCTCTGAAAGCAGGCGATGGGTGCCAACCACCACATCCAAGGACCCGGCCTCCAGCTTTTTCAGAGTCTCCTTCTGCTGCTTTGGGGAGAAAAAGCGGGAAAGGCAGCCCGCCTTGATGGGGTAGCCCTGAAAACGCTCCACCACCGTATGATAATGCTGCTGGGCCAGGATGGTGGTGGGAACCAAAATGGCAACCTGCTTCCCATCCATCAGCGCCTTAAAAGCAGCACGCATAGCGATCTCCGTTTTGCCAAAGCCCACATCCCCGCAGAGCAGGCGATCCATGACCTTTGGGCGTGCCATATCCTTTTTGATCTCCTCTGCGCTGGCCAGCTGATCAGGCGTCTCCTCATAGGGGAAGGAATCCTCGAATTCTCGCTGCCAGGCGGTATCCGGGGAAAAGGCAAAACCGGTCTGCTGCTCCCGCTCTGCGTAGAGAGCCAAAAGCTCCTCAGTCATATCCTTTACGGAGGAGCGGACCTTGGCTTTCAGGCGGTTCCATTCCCCGCCACCCAGCTTATAAATCTTCGGGGGAGCATTGTCATTGCCCACATATTTCTGCACCAGATCCAGCTGATCCACGGGAACATAGAGCTTATCGTTTCCCGCGTACTCAATGTGCAGATAATCCCGCTCCGTATCCCCTACCCGCAGACGCTCCACACCAAGATAGCGGCCAATACCCTGGGTGGAGTGAACAACATAATCCCCCTCCCTCAGGTCCAAAAAATTCTCGATTTTTCCACCACCCTTATAAGTGCGGCGACGATGACGCCGGGTCTCCCGAGAGAAAAGCTCCCGCTCTGTGATGACAGCCGTATGCATATCCGGGCTGGCAAAGCCTGCAGTGAAGCCCGCCTGCAGCAAACGTGCAGGTGGAAGCTCATTTTCTGCCAGGATCTCACTGATCCGCTGCAGACGCAGCTCCGAGCTGGCGCAGAAAAGCAGATCATAGCCCTTGGAGGTGAAATCCTTCACATCATTGATGAAGCTCTGGGGATTCTGGGCATAGGCAGGAAGCTCCCGGGCCATGAGCATTCCGTCATAGAAGCTCTCCAGACCGCCGGAGCCTAAAGTCAACTGACAAAGCAGCAATGCCGGGTGAGTTTGAAAGCTTTTCAGCAACTGCTCGTAATCCAGAAAATTATAATAAAAAGAAGGCAGCAGGCGACCAGCCTCCAGCAGGTCAAAATAACGCTGTTCGCGCTCTTCCTTAAGCTGCTGAGACATTTTCTGCACATTTTCCGGTTCAGAAAGAAGCAGTAGCGCATCCGGCATATAATCCAGCAGCGAAGCAGCATCCGGGTAAAAAAGGCCCATCAAACCCTCCATAGCATTGTCCCAGATCCCCTGCTCCAGATACTCCGCCAAGGGACGAAAGCTGTTTTCCAGCTCTTTTTTCGGAGCGCCATGAAGGCCGGAACGGGTCTGCTCCATCTCCGCAAGGAGGGACTCCAGCGCCCGCTGGCGCGCTGCATCATCTACAGGCAGCTCCCGGGCCGGGGAAATATCCAGCAAGCTGCATTCCTCTGTGGAAAGTTGCTCCGCCGGATCAAAAAAGCGGATGCTATCAATTTCATCATCAAAAAATTCAATGCGGCAGGGGCGCTCCGCAGTCAAGGGGAACACATCGATCAGGCTGCCCCGGCGGCTGAAGGTGCCGGGGATCTCCGTCAAAGTCACCCTCTCATAACCCATATCTGCCAGCAGCTGGTTCAATTCATCCGGCGGGCAAACAGCCCCCGCACGCAGGCGCAGGTGCTGCTCCCGGAAGCACTGAGGTGGGATCAGCTTGCGGGTGACAGCATTGACACAGCTCACCACCAGAAGCTTCTCTCCCCGGCTCAAACGGGAGAGTGCGGAAACCCTCGCAGCACTCAGCTCGATATTGTGTGCATAGATCTCAAAAGGAAGCAGCTCCAATGCCGGGAAGTAGACCACCTTTTCCCCGCAAAGAAGATGCAGATTTTCATAAAGCTGCTGGGCCTCCGGCTCATCGCTGCACAGGAAAAGCTGGGAAGCGGGCAGCTCACGAAACAATGCAGCGGCGCAAAGCGCCTTTGCCAGCAGGGGTAAGCCGCAAAGAACCGCATTATGCCCATTGCGTAGGGCAATGCAGGCATCCCGATAGGTGCTTGTATTTTCCAGGCTGTGCAGTAATTTATCCATTTTCCCCTCCCACGACAAAGAAGCGCGGCGCCTGCCGTGCTTCCGTCTTTCTATTCAATTTTATTTCCTATCAATTTATTTCTGCTATTTCTGCTTCCTGTTTTTTCGCCTGGGTTTGCCCTTTTCTTCTTCTGGGGCACTCATGCGCAGAAAAACTTCGCCGGAAAAACCAGAAATGAGCAGCTAGGAATTTTTATTCTCTCTTTCGCCGCTTGCGGCTTCCGCTTCCTTTTCTTTTTTTGCAGAGCGGTTATAAAGATTCATGGCAGCACTGATCCCCTGAGATGCCCAGCAAAGAGCAGCCTCTGCTGCCTGCACAAAAACAGGACCCAAAAGGGGAAGCTCATCTGCATAAAAGGGAGAGATCACATAGTCGATCACACTGCCCCGGGGAGAACCGATGCCGATCTTCAGTCGGTTGATGGCAGTGGTGCCCGTCTGCTCAATGATGGATTTCAATCCATTGTGTCCACCGGCGCTGCCGCCCCGCCGAAGCCGCAAAGCCCCGGGCGGCAGATCCAGATCATCATGGATCACCAGGATATCTTCATAATCTACCTTATAATAGGCGCAAAGCCGGGCCAGCGGATAGCCGCTCAGGTTCATGAAAGACTGGGGCTTGGCCAGCAGAAGCTTCTCCCCTTTATAATAGCTGCTGGCGATTTCGTTATCCTGCTCTTTTTTCCCAAAAGAGCAGCCCAGATCTTCCGCAATATGATCCAATGCAATGAAACCGCAATTGTGCCGGGTCGCTTCGTATCGGGGGCCCGGATTCCCTAAACCAAAGATAATTTTCATGTTGTTATCTTACCACAGGCGCGAGGGAATAAACAATGGGCTTTCATAATATATTTTATCCAAAGAGCAGGGAGGGATACACATGACAGAAAGATTGGCAGAAAGCCGGACAAGCAAAAGCATTATTGGGATGCCGCTTTACAGCATACGGGAAGGGCTGGCTCTGGGGCTGATCAGGCAGGTTTTGCTTGATGGAAAAAACCGCTGCGTACAGGGATTTCTGGTGGAGAAGCGACGTTTCTCCCGGGAGGACAGGATTCTCCCTTTCTCCGCGGTCAGCAGTTTTGGCCAGGATGGGCTCATGGTGGAACGCCAGAGCCAGCTGGAACGG
>JAUMYD010000011.1:0-15084 GCA_030528765.1 Bacillota bacterium | reverse complement strand
AGCACTTCCGGCGGGCACTCCGCTCTCCCCTGCCCATCATCGGCGCCAGGGTCTTTACTGCTGGAGGAAAAAACCTGGGCCGGGTGGAGGAATTCCACTTTTCTACGGCAGATGGGCATATCAGCGGACTGGAAATCGCAGAGGACGGCTTTTTCCGGGTTCGTTCCCTGGTGGACGGGAGCTATATCATCGCCATTTCCACCGGCACCATCATGCTGAAGGATCAGGCGATCGAAACAGCGCAGCCACTGGAAAAGAGCTTTATGAGCGGCATGGAAAATGCTGCCGCTGTCGTTCTGGAAAAAGCGGCAGATCTGAAAAGCAACGCCAGTCAGGCCGGGCGAAGGTTTTCCGCAAACTTCAACGAAGCCATGAGCCGACTGAAGCTGCGGGAAGAGGAAGTGGAAGAAGCGGAGGAAGAGGCAGCAAGGACAGCACAGAGCGTGGAGGAAGAGGACAAAGAGCTTCCCGAAGAAAAAAAAGAATAGCAAAAGCTTTTACAGAAGCAGCCCGCTGCCCAAAGGGAGACTGTCCAAAACTGCCCCAGCGGCGCAGTAAACAAAACCCTCCCTATGGACAAAGCCACAGGGAGGGTTGATTGCTTTATGTGGGCAGCAGAGCATGAAGCTGCTCCGGAAGCCGAACTAATCGAAAAGACGGCTGACAGACAGATCCTCATGGATACGAACGATGGATTCTCCCAGAACCGCAGCAACAGAGAGCACACGGATCTTGGAGCAGGAGCCCTGACGCTTATAATCGATGGGGATGGTATTGGTGACGAGAACTTCCTTAATGGGAGATTGCTCCAGGCGTTCCAGAGCCGGCGGGGAGAAGACGGGGTGCGTGCAGCAAACATAAATATCTTTCGCACCGCGGTTCTGGAGAGCAATGGCAGCCTTGGTGATCGTCCCGGCAGTATCGATCATATCATCCACCATGATGACATTTTTACCGCTTATATCACCGATCACATTCATAACTTCGGATTTATTGGCCTGCTCCCGCCGTTTATCGATGATGGCCAGATCCACACCCAGACGGTTCGCCATATTGCGGGCACGAACTACGCCGCCCACATCCGGAGAGACCACGATCAGATCCTCGATATTCATATTTTTATAGTATTCAGCCAGAAGAGGCACGCCGGGAAGATGATCCACAGGGATGTCGAAAAAGCCCTGGATCGCGCCTGCATGCAGATCCATAGCAACGATACGGTTGCAGCCTGCAGCCTCAATCAGGTTTGCCACCAATTTGGCAGAGATCGGATCACGAGCCTTAGTCTTGCGTTCCTGCCGGGCATAGCCGTAATAGGGGATCACCGCAGTGATACGGGCTGCGGAAGCGCGGCGCATAGCATCGATCATGATCAACAGTTCCATCAGGTTATCGTTCACCGGCGCGCAGGTGGGCTGCACGATAAAAATATCACAGCCGCGAACGCTCTCACCGATTTCGATAGCAATTTCCCCATCAGCAAAGGTTTTCACCTTTGCGGAACCCAGGGAAACACCCAGATACTCGGCGATTTCTTCGCCCAGTTTGTAATTGGCATTGGCACTAAAAACTTTCAGCTTGCTGTTGTTCATTGTGGTCTCCTCTGCTTTTATCAGAATTAACAAAGATTAACAAAGTTATTCTAAATTGAAAATTCATCATTGATTCGGGTTTTCCTCTTTAAAAAGCATTATTTCTCTTCTTTTTTCGCAAAGCGGGGATCCCGCGAGAGAGTCCAGCCTTCCACGTTCCGCTGGCGGCCCCGTGCGATCCCCAGGGAATCCTCGGGAACATCCTCTGTTATGGTGCTGCCCGCAGCCACAGTGGCCCGTTTCCCCACGCTTACCGGAGGCACCAGGTTTGTATTACTGCCAATAAAAGCCTGGTCTTCGATGACGGTGGTATGCTTATGAACACCATCATAATTGCAGGTGATGGTTCCGCAGCCGATATTCACGCCCTCCCCGATGATAGCATCCCCAATATAGCTGAGATGCGGGATCTTACTGCCCTTCCCGATCCGGCTTTTTTTGATCTCCACGAAATGCCCGGCCTTGACCTTATCCGCCAGCACCGTCCCCGGGCGCAGATAAGTGAAGGGCCCCAGGATGCACTGCTCACCCACCTGGCTATCCACAATCTTCACGCCGGGGCCGACCTTGCAGCCACTGCCGATACGCGTATTCCCGTGAAGATAGACCTGAGGCTCCAGAATGATATCCGAGCCAAGCTCCACCTTTGCATCGATATAAACCGTTGCAGGGTCGATCATCGTCACACCGGCCAGCATCCAGCGATGATTGATGCGCTGCCGCATAAGTGCGCTTAACTCTGCCAGCTGCGCCCTGTCATTCACACCCAGTATCTCATTGGCATCCGGGCAGACAAAAGCTGTGAGCTTGCGACCGCGCTGACGCAGGGAGGAAAGAACATCCGTCAAATAAAGCTCCCCCTGGTCATTGTTTGGGCGCAGCTCCCCGATCACTTCCAGCAAAGGCTCCGTTCGGAAGCAATACACACCACTGTTAATCTCCCGGATGGCCTTCTGCGCAGGAGAGGCATCCCGAGCTTCAATAATACCGCAAACCTGTTCCGAAGCATCCCGGAGGATGCGCCCGTAATTCCCGCCATCCGGCAGAACCGCACTCATAACCGTGCAATCCGCTTCTTCCGCAAAAAACTGATTCGTCAAGGTATTGAGTGTTTCCGCAGTGAGCAGGGGCGTATCCCCGCAAAGCACCAGCAGCGCGGGGGGAAGCTGAGAAAAAGCAGACAAAGCGGTCTGCAGTGCATGCCCCGTGCCCAACTGCTGCTCCTGAACAGCGTAAAGATGCGCCTCGCCCATGGCAGCCCGCACCTGCTCCGCACCATGACCTACCACCAGGCAGATCCGGGAAGCACCGGCGCCCGCCGCAGCGTCCACAGCGTATTCCACCAGGGGCTGGCCGGCAATCTCGTGCAGCACCTTGGGAAGCTCGCTCTTCATACGTGTTCCTTTTCCAGCAGCCAGAATTACCGCTGCAAACTCATTCATACAAAATACCTCCATAGGCAGGCTTTCTTTCAGGGAAAGCTGCTTTTCTTTCATCACAGAACTGAACAAACTCAGTATACTATAAAATCTTCGGCAGAGCAAATTTTACTTGGAAAAGCAGATTTTTCGCTAAAAAACAAGAAAAATTCAAGCGAAAGCTTTTCAAAAGAAAAATGCTGGTATATAATATTTAAATTAAGATATTCTTATTCGGAGGTGATACCGTGGACGGTGGACCCAGTAGTGACCATTACCACTTGTACACAATATATGGGGAAACCGCTGCGAGTATAGCTTGACCAGGCTTCCCCACCACAGGAGGCTGAGAGAATGATCTTTATTTACCGCACTGTGGATAATAAACTTATCTGCCCGGATATAATCGAAAAGGATTGCTGGATCAACCTGGTGAACCCAACCGAGGCAGAGCTTCGTCGCGTTTCTCAGGAAACGGGGCTTGATTATGATTTCCTCAAATACCCTCTGGATGATGAGGAGATTCCCCGTGTGGAGACCGAGGAAGATCAATCCATGATCATTATCCACGCACCGATCGTTACAGAAGACGATATAATTTATGATACGATCCCTTTGGGCATGGTCAGCAATGATGACTACATTGTGACCATCTGCCTGGAGGATCTGAACCTGATGGAGGAATTCAGCAGCAGCAGGATCAAGGGCATCGCCACCTTCAAGAAAACACGCTTTATCTTCCACACGTTGAGCCGGAAAACCACGCTCTTTCTGAAATATCTGCGCGATATCAACCGGCGCACGGAGGAAATGGAGCATGAGCTGAGCCACAGCATGAAAAACAAGGAGCTGCTTTCTTTGCTGAACCTGCAAAAATCTCTGGTATATTTCTCCACTTCCCTTCGGTATAACGCGAAGGTGATGAACCGCCTGATCCGCGGGAAAACCATCAAAATGTATGAGGAAGATGTTGACTTGCTGGAAGATGTGATCATTGAAAATTCTCAGGCCATTGAGATGGCGGAGATCTACAGCAACATTACCACATCCTCCATGAATGCTTTCGCATCCCTGATCTCCAACAATCTTTCCGTCACCATGAAGCTGCTCACTTCCATTACGATCATCCTGGCCATTCCTACCATGATCGCCAGCTTCTGGGGCATGAATGTAACCGTTCCCTTCCAATACAGCGGCCCTTTGGGCTTTCTTTGGCTGGCCATCATCATGGCAGGTACCTGCCTGGCCACCATTTTGATCCTGAAGAAAAAGGATATGCTATAATCCTGTTTTTATTTCTGTTTATAAAAGCGCCCCTGCACAATGCAGGGGCGCTTTCTGTATCATGCCTTTACAGAATGCGTTTTATCAGGAAACCGGAACATAGCTTACATCTGCATTCCCGGCTTTTTCCGTTTTCAGCATTTCATACTCTACATTATCTTCCCCGGCAGAGCGGTTTTCGAAGAAGGTCTTTGCGACCTGGGGGAACATCACATAAAGCAAGGCATCTTCATCGCTCTTCCCACCGTTGGCAGCAGATTCCCGGCGGGCATCGTCAAAGGTGGAAGTAATATGATCTGCCGGGCGGCAGGTGATAACTTCTGCATCACCAATAACTTTTCTGCGGATCTCCTCATTGACGGGAGCAGGCGGAGCACCGTATTCACCGCGGAAATAATTCTTCACTTCATTGGTTGCGATTTTATAGCGCTCACCGGTGAGGACATTCATCAGGGCCTGAGAACCAACGATCTGGCTGGTGGGCGTGACCAGCGGCGGATAACCCATATCCTCACGGACACGGGGAACTTCTTCCAGAGCCGCTTCCAGCTTATCCAGAGAATTGGATTCCTTCAGCTGGGAGATGAAATTGGAGATCATGCCGCCGGGCATCTGGTAACGAAGAACATTGGTATCGACCCGGGCATCGGCATTATCAAACTTAGCATAATGCTTCCGGATCTCTTTCGCGGCACGGTTCACTTCACCGATCTTATCCATATCCAAGCCGGTATCATAAGGCGTTCCTTCCAAAGCTGCCACCATGGCACCGACAGAAGGCTGAGAGGTGGACAGTGCCACCGCGCTGACAGCGCAATCCAAAACATCTGCGCCGGCTTCAACACTCTTTACATAGGTCATAGAGGCCTGGCCGCTGGTATAGTGGCAGTGCATCTGCACAGGCAGGCCGGTTTGCTCCTTAATGGCGGAGACCAGCTCATAAGCGGGATAAGGGAGCAGCAGGCCAGCCATATCCTTAATGCAGATGGAATCCGCACCCATGTCCCGCAGGCGGACGGCCAAATCCACATAATATTGTACATTATGAATCGGGCTGATGGTGTAAGACATACCGGCCTGAACCAAAGCCCCTTCTTTTTTGGTGCTGCTCATGGCGCGTTCCAAATTGCGCACATCATTCAATGCATCAAAAATACGGATCATATCAATTCCGTTAAAAACTGCATGCTTGATGAAGGCATCCAGCTCACTGTCGGAATAATGGCGGTAGCCAACCATATTCTGGCCGCGAAGAAGCATCTGCAATCTGGTGTTAGGCATAGCCTTACGAATAGCGCGCAGACGCTCCCAGGGGTTTTCGTTAAGGAAACGCATGCAGGAATCGTAAGTGGCACCACCCCAAACCTCGGCAGAAGCATAGCCAACCTTATCCATTAAAGGTGCTAATTCCAGAATATCTGCAGTTGTCATGCGAGTAGCCAATAAAGACTGATGCGCATCGCGTAAAGTTGTATCACAGATCCCGACTTTGTGCGGATTTTGAACGATCATCCTAAACCCTCCATATCATAAGGCATTTAGCCTGCTTACAATGAGAGAACACCCCACTCATTGTTATAAAAGTATATTCCACTCCGTGTATGCTTGTCAAATAGAAACAACTATTAACAGATAATTAAAAATAATCCAAAACAAAGGCGGGCCTTAGTTGTTTCTGTCGATTTCTTCCCGCAGCAAGGCGAGAGCTTTTTTCTCCAAGCGAGAAATCTGCACCTGAGATACGCCCAATTCCAACGCCAGCTCTGATTGGGTGCGTTCCGCAAAATACCGGCCCCGCAGAATATAGGCCAAACGCTCCGGCAGGGATTCCAGCAGCTTCACCAGGGTCAGGCGATCCAGCAGCTCTTCCCCGACCTCAATCTGGCTCTGCAGGCTGTCCCCCAACTCCTGCCGGTCTCCGCCCTGGCTGACCCGACATTCCTGAAGGGAAAGCGGCGGGCTCAGGGCATGCAGTGCGGCAATGACATCCGCAGATGTCAGGCTGCAGGCTTCTGCCACTTGGGAAAGCTTCGGCTCCTGCCCGCTTTCCTGATACAGGCGGGAGCGGCAGCGATAGATCAGCAGTGCACGCTCTTTTAGCTGGCGGCTGATCTTTACCGGAGTATCATCCCGAAGAAAACGGCGGATCTCACCCATGATCAGAGGGACAGCATAGGTGGAAAAGCAAACCCCATAGCTCTGATCAAAACGCTCAATGGCCTTCAGCAAGCCCATGCAGCCCACCTGAAAAAGATCATCCCTTTCCCGCCCACTGGACAGAAAACGCCGGACGATACTTCCCACCAGACCCATGTGAGCAACACAGAGCTGCTCTTTTGCACCGAAATCTCCGGAGCGGGCAGCCTGCAGGAGCGCTTTGCTTTCTTCCTCCCCCAGGGAGGCATATTTTGTTTTTTCCATATCAGGCCAGCTTTTTCCTCATGCTGACGGTGGTTCCGGCTCTGGGTACAGAAAAAACCTCCACCTCATCCATGAAGGACTGCATGAAAGCAAAGCCCAGCCCCATGCGGCCCTCTGTGCTGAAGCTGGGCCGCATAGCCTGCTCGATATCAAGGATGCCTACACCGTCATCATGAATCGAAATGCACAGCTCCCTCTGGTTTACAGCAATGGACATTTCCACATAATGCTGCGGTTCATTGCCATATCCATGGATGATGGCGTTGGAGACCGCTTCGCTGACTGCCACCTTGATCTCATCCAGCTCAACCACGGTGGTGTCCCGCTCTGCCACTGCTGCCGCTGCCAGCAGCCTGGCCAGAGCCACGTTTTCACTGCGACTCAAAAAACGAAAAAGCATCTTGTTTGCATCCGCAGCTGCCAGCACTTCCCTGCCTGCCCAGGATGAAATCTTTGTTTGTTCTGCCATTATATGCCCTCCTCGCTATAGCGCATAGACAAGGGGCGGTCGATCTCCATCAGCTTATGTAGACCGCCGGCCAGCAGCAAGCGATAAACCAGCTCATTTGCGCCGGTTATGATGATCTTCCCACCCAGGGGTGCCAGCTCCCTATAGCGCCCCAGCAGCACACCCAGGCCAGAGCTATCTATGAATGTTACGGCGGAAAAATCACACCATAAATAGCGGCAGCCAAAAAACTGCATAGCTTCTGTCAGGCGCTTCCGGAAATCATCCGCCACCGCCATATCCAGTTCTCCCTTTGGCTTCACACACAGCCAGGCCTTGCGCTGATAATTTTTAACGTTCACGATCAGATCCATAGTCTGCCTCTTTTTCCTCAGGATTATGCATGGCAAATTCTGGAAAAAGCAAATAATTCCCTGCGGAGAAAACAGAGAAATAATCCCACTGCAAAAGGCTTATTGTCGAAAAAAATCCCTGGATACCCGCCTTTTTCCGCCATAAAAGAAAAGTGCCCTCCTCATGCTAATACCAAGGCAAAACGAAAGGAGGGATCAAGATGTTTCTGCTAAAAAAACGCTTTGCAAATTCAGCGGCCTCCCATGGCTCCTTCTCTGCCCGGGGCTTTCCCTGCAGCGGGGCGGTAAACACGCCCGAAGCAAAGCGGGTCGACAGCCTGGGCCGCCCGCGATCTTCCGGTAAAGCAGGCCTGCGTCGTTTTTCTCTGCTCTTCCTTCTGCTCACAACCCTGCAGCTCTGCATCCCCGTGGCTGCCCTGGCAGAAGAAAGCCTTCCAGTAGAAGAAGCCGGCCTGCTGAGAGAAGCCCTGCCCCGACCACAAAGGGAGCGTCGTTATGCCATCCCCGGTGGGCAATCCATTGGTGTTCTGCTTTCCACAGATGGCGTGACCGTGGTGGGCTTTTCTCCGGCAGTATCTTCAGACGGCAGCTTCTGCAATCCGGCAGAAGATGCTGATCTGGTGGCAGGTGATTTTATCACTTCCGTCAACGGCGAGCAGGTGCTGTGTAACGGGGATCTGAGCCGCATCGTTAGCAAGGCCGGCGCGGAAGGAAAAAACTGCAGCATCGTATATCTGCGAAACGGGACACAGCGAAAAACCATACTGAAACCCGTTTTCTGCCAGGATACGAAAAGCTGGCGCATTGGCCTTTATGTGCGCGACAATGTATGCGGAGTGGGTACACTGAGCTTCTATGATGCGAAGGAGAAAAAATTCGCGGCTCTGGGGCATGAGGTAGAGGATATTCAGCACGATGCAGCCGGAGAAAGCATAGGCTCTGTCATTCGCGCCTCCGTCCAGAGCATCCGCGCCGCAGATTCCGGGAACCCCGGCGAAAAAATGGGTAGCTTTCTGCAGGAAGAGTGGCAGGGGGAAATCTTCCTGAACGGCAGATTTGGTGTTTACGGGGTAATGAATACTATGCCAGAATACAGCCGCAGCGAAGCAGCATTACCAATCGCCTTTCCGGATGAAGTTGAAAGCGGCCCCGCAGAGATCTACACTGTTTTGGAAGGGGAAAAAATCGAAAGCTTTAACGTGAATATCATAAAAACGCTGGAAAGCCACAAAAGCAGCGGCCACGGCATGATCCTGGAAATAACAGATGAACGTTTAATCGAAAAATGCGGTGGGATCGTGCAGGGAATGAGCGGCAGCCCAATCATTCAAAACGGTTTTTTGGTGGGGAGCGTTACCCACGTTTTCATTGATGACCCCCTGCACGGCTATGGCTGCTTTGCCAGCTGGATGCTGGAAGAAGCTGAGAATGGACCTTCCTGAGCCCAAGCTTTGAAAAGAAAAAGCCTTTACCGCCCTGGTACAGGGCTTTTTCTTTTTCATAGGCGGAAATAAAACTTTTTTCGACAATCTCCAACAGACCGTCGATTTTTGTCGCAACAAAAAAAGCATAGCCCCAGCCTGAACGGCAGGGTTTACCCCAGAAAAAGCGAACTTTTATTCATGCAGGAAATAATGCTGTAGAAAAACTATAAAACAGAAAGAGGATGACGAAATGGATAAATACAGAATACTTATTGTTGATGATGACCACAGCTTTACCTCTTCGCTGGAAGAATTTTTTGAACCCTTCGAGGAATACCAAATCTGCGGTATTGCGGAAAATGGACAGAAAGCACTGGATTTGATTATCCAGGAGCATCCGGATATCGTTCTTCTGGATTTGGTCATGCCGATTCTGGATGGGATCGGTGTGCTGGAAAAGCTTCCCGAATTAAAGCTGGAACGTCCCCCGCAGATCCTCTTTATCACCTCTTTTTCTCAGCAAAACCTGACCAAACGGGCCATGGATCTGGGGGCAGCTTATTATATGGTCAAGCCAATCGATTTGGAAAGCATGGAGAAACGCATCCGGCAGATCCGCCAGGAGCCCCTGGAAACCACTGTCAGCAGCCAGAACAGCAATTCCGTGGAGCTGGAGATCACCCGCATCCTGCACCAGATGGGAGTCCCCGCCCATGTGAAGGGCTATCAATACCTTAGGGATGCCATCTCTTTGGTAAGCGAAGAGGTAAACCTGATGGGCGCAGTAACAAAGGAGCTTTATCCCATGATCGGGGACAAATACGACACCACAGCCTCCCGGGTGGAACGGGCGATTCGCCACGCGATCGAGCTGGCCTGGGATCGGGGAAATGTGGAGATGATGAACAAATATTTCGGTTACACCATCAATATCGAGCGGGGAAAACCGACCAATTCCGAATTTATTGCCATGATCGCCGATAAGATCCGCATGGGAGAAAGGCTGGCTTAAAGCTGTCCCTTCCCCATACAAAGAAAAACAGCCGCAAAACCACGACTGCCTTACCCATTTTAATATTCTCCTGAGGCAGCAGCTCCTTTCCGAATAAGACAGACTACTCAGCGAAAAGGGGCTGCTGCTTTTTTATCTGCTCCGCAAGAAAAAGGCACCGGAAAACCGGTGCCTTTTGAAGTGCTTCCCCCAAAAGCGACTGATGCCTGCTCACCGGGGAAATTTACTTATTTTGGATCGTTTCGATGATCAAAGACACGCTTTGCCTTTCCAAGGGTGGTCCGCTCAATGCTGTGAGGCTCCACCAGGCGCAGCTTTACATTGATACCCAGAACATTGTGGAGTCGTTCCTTCAGCTGGGTGGTCAGCAAATCCAGCTTCTTATAATTATCCAGCATGCTGTCATCCGTGAATTCCACCAGCACTTCCAGATCATCCAGATAATTTTTCCGCCAGACATTGATCTGATAATGTGGGCCAACACCGGGCGTGGAGAGCAAAACTGCTTCGATCTGCGAAGGAAAGATATTGATACCGCGGATAATCAGCATATCATCCGAACGGCCCAAAATCTTACGCATTCGGGCATGGGTCCTTCCGCAGGCACAGGGGCTATCATCAAGCACGGAGATATCCTTTGTGCGGTAGCGGATCACCGGCAGAGCTTCCTTATCCAGAGATGTGAAAACCAGCTCCCCTTCCGCCCCACAGGGTAGGGGCTCACCGCTTTCGCTGTCGATGGTTTCCGCCAAAAAATGATCCTCTGCAATATGCATTCCGGCCATCGATTCACATTCCCCGGCCACACCCGGCCCGATCAGCTCGCTCATCCCATAATTATCCGTGGCCAGGATATGCAGGCGATCCTGAATCTGCTGCCGCATTTCTTCCGTCCAGGGCTCGCTGCCAAAAAGGCCCACACGCAGCTTCAGCCGTTTTTGAATATCTATCCCCAGCTCTGCTGCACGCTCTGCCAGATAAAGGGCATAAGACGGCGTAGAAATGAGCACTGTTGTGCCAAAATCCTCCATTAGCATCAGCTGCTTTTCGGTATTGCCGCCGCCAATGGGAACAACCGCGCAGCCCAGGCGCTCCAGACCATAATGCAGACCAAAAGCACCGGTAAAAAGCCCGTAGGAAAAAGCGATCTGCGCTGTATCCTCCGGCCGAACACCGGCCTGACAAACGATGCGCGCCATCAGCTCAGTCCACATTTCCAGATCAGCGGCGGTATAGCCCACCACTGTCGGCTTACCGGTGGTTCCGGAGCTGGCATGGATCCGAACCAACTTTTCTTTTGGTACCGCAAAGTTGTTAAATGGATAGTTATCCCGAAAATCCTGCTTGGTCATGAAGGGCAAGTGCTTTACATCTGCCAGCGTTTTGATGTGCTTAGGCTTCAGGCCAATGGCATCCATCTTCGCACGGTAAAAGGTCACAGATTCATAGACCCGCCCTACCGTCCACTTCAATCCCTCCAGCTGAAAGGCTTGCAGCTCTTTTCGGGGCATACACTCCCGTTTCTGATTCCAAATCATGAAACATCCTCCTGTCCTACCATATTAGCACATGATCAAAATCATTTCATCCAACAAGAAAACCGCACGAAGGCGGTTTTCTTGAAGTACGCTTATTCTGTTTTGCTAAAGAACTTATTCAGCAGGGATCTCCTCCACAGGAGCTTCCTCTACTGCTTCAACCGGAGCTTCAACAGCTTCTTCCGGCTGGGTGGCTTTGATGGAGAGGCTCATGCGTTTTGCTTCCGGATCAACGGAGATAACCTTGACCTCGACCATATCGCCAGGTTTAACAACATCTTCGGTCTTCTCAACGTGGTGGTTTGCCAGCTGGGAGATATGAACCAGACCTTCAACGCCGGGCTCAACTTCCAGGAAAGCACCGAAATCGGTGGTGCGCATAACCTTGGCGGGGATGACACAGCCTTCCGGATATTTGTCCTTAGCCTGAGACCAGGGATTCGGGGTGAGCTGCTTCATGCCCAGGCTGATTTTCTCGTTTTCAGCATCAACGCCCAAGATATAAACTTCGATCTCATCGCCTTCTTTCAGCAGATCAGAAGGACGGTTTACGCGATACCAAGCCATTTCGGAAACATGAAGCAAGCCATCCACGCCGCCGATATCAACGAAAGCGCCGAAATTGGTCAGGCGGCGAACAACGCCGGGACGGCTCTGGCCTTCAGCGATTTCAGCCCAGGTTTTCTCTTTCTGCGCCTGGCTGACTTTCCGCAGAACAGCCTTGGCAGAGAGGACCAGCTTATTGCTGTGCTTATCGCATTCGATAATTTTCATCTGCAGTTCTTTGCCGATATAGCTATTGAGGTCTTCCACATAGCCCAGGGCAACCAAAGAAGCGGGGACAAAGCCACGAACGCCAACATCAACCAGAACGCCGCCTTTTACGACGTCAGTGACGGTACCGCTGACGATTTCCTTATCCTGCTTCATCTGGGTCAGTTTATCCCAGGCAATATCCTGATCGATACGACGCTTGGACAGTACCGGATAGCCTTCCTGATTTTCTTTGCGCAGAATGAGAACATCAATCTCATCACCAATGTGAAATCTTTCGCGGATATGCTTTGCATCATCGGTGGTCAGCTCGGAAGCGGTGAGAACGCCTTCGCTCTTACCGCCGATATCAACCAGCAGCTCATCATCCTTGACCTGCACGACAACGCCTTTTACCCGGGCACCGCGGCGGATTTCCTTCATATCACCGTATTCCTGCGCAAAAGTATCGGCATCACTCTGTTCTGCAATTACTTGATCTTTGTTTTCCAGTTCTGTCATCCTTGTAACGACCTCCTCAATAATATGTTGCGGTGTTGAGGCTCCGGCACTTATCCCGATCCGCCGTCGCCCCCGCACTATATCAATACCCACTTCGTCCGGAGCTTCGATATGAAAAACTGTTGCTCCTTTCTCCTTGGATATCAGTGCCAGTTTTTTTGTATTTGAGCTGTTACGCCCACCTATGACCACCATGGCATCCACCCGGGGCGCCAATTCTGCCGTGGATTCCTGCAGTTTCGCCGTATGGTTGCAGATCGTATTCTCAACGAGAAGTTCTCCGGCCAAGGGCCGTATTGCCTCTGCGCAGGCCGCAAACAAATCCTCCCTTTGGGTGGTCTGCGCCAAAAGGGCGATCCTGGGGCAAGCCGGCAGCTTCGCCGCCTCCTGCTGATCCCGTATAACCCAGGCCCGATCCCCTGCCCATCCGCAGATGCCCACTACCTCCGGGTGTTTGGAATCCCCCAAAATAACGAGCTGCCAACCTGCATCACTCAATTTTTTAGCCAGTTTCTGGGCACGCTGCACAAAAGGGCAAGTGGCATCCAGAACTTCCAGGCCCAGCTCTGCCGCTCGCTGAAGAACAGCCGGAGCTACACCGTGGGAGCGGATCAAAACCCGGCCTCCCTCCACCTCTTCCAAGCTTTCCACCGGACGGATCCGCGGGGACATTTCCTGAATAACCTGTGGATTATGAATCAGGGGGCCCAGCGTACAGATGGGGGAAGAAAAAGCCGCGTTTTCTGCCAGATCAATGGCTCGGCGCACTCCTTGGCAGAAACCGATATGCGCCGCACGAATAATTTCAATGCTCATATTTAAAATTTCCGTTATTCTATTTTGGTTTCGGTAAACATCCGCAAATTCCTTCTTCCAACAGGGCTTTTTTACAAAAAATATCGCAGAAGGCTAGTTTTTCTTTGCTGCGCAGCACATGGGCCGTCCTTCTTTTTCCAAAATGCCCCGTGCTTCTTCAAAAAGGTCGGAAATCCGCTGGCGATATTCCTCTGTATTCCGCTGCAAAAGCTGCGCATCCACACGCTCCTCCCTGCAGACCGGGAAGGGCTCACCGATATTGACGATAATGTTCCGCCGCCAGATGCGGAAAAGGTCTCCGGTATTAAGCAAGGCCATGGGCAAGACCCGCACCTTTGCCCGGGCGGCGATATAGGCTGCTCCATTTTTGAATTCACCAAGCTTCTGATCCCGGTGACGCGTTCCTTCCGGATAGATAGCAATGCTGTTTCCTTGGCTCAATTGTTTCAGGGCAGCACGCATAGCCGCCATATCATTACTTTCCTTTTCCAGAAAAACAGTGCCCACTGCCCGGAAAATATGGCGGGTGAAAAAATTCTGTCCAAAGGTTTCCTTAGCGATATATGTGATCTGCCTGGGGTAGGCCCAGGACATTGCAGGCGGATCGCCATAGCTGATGTGATTGCTGATGATGATCAAAGGTTCATCCATAGGGATATTTTCCCGGCCCAAGATCCGGACACCGCCAAGCCAGAGAAAAATGCCAAAAAAAGCCCTGCCTATACGATACATGATCTTCATGCGCAAGCCTCCACTATCGAAATCATACGCTCCAAGACCTGCTCTATTCCGAGTTCAGAGCTATCCAGAAGGATAGCATCTTCTGCCTGGCAGAGAGGAGAATTCTCCCGATGGGAATCCCGGTAATCCCGCTCCTCGATCTCCCGCCGGATCTGCTCCAGATCCGCCGGGAGGCCCTTTTCCTGCAGCTGCTTTGCACGCCTCGCTGCCCGTACCTGGCTGGAGGCGGTAAGAAATATCTTGCAATCCGCATGCGGAAGAACCACAGTTCCGATGTCCCGGCCATCCATAACCACATTCTGTGAGGCTGCCATTTCCTGCTGCTGGCAGACCAGAGCTTCCCGCACTGCCGCTGTGGTCGAAACGGCGGAAGCCATGTTACCTACCTCCGGCAGGCGGATCGCTTCCGTAACATCCTCACCGTTCACAAAAACGTGGCCGTCTGGATCCAGCGCAATGCGAAGCTGCGGCATCAGCTCTGCCAAGGCGGCAGAATCCTGGGGGGAAATACCCCTACTCAAAGCAGAAAGGGCTACTGCCCGATACATTGCCCCTGTATCGATATAAAGATAGGAAAAGTGCTGGGCCAGCATTTTAGCCAGCGTGCTTTTCCCCGCGCCAGCCGGGCCATCGATCGCAATTTGCTTAGCGCTCATCTGTCTTCCCAGACCTCCACTGCACGGTGGGCCAGGGCGATCGCAACATCATCCAGGTGAATCATGCCAATGGCAAAAAATACCA
>JAUMYD010000114.1 GCA_030528765.1 Bacillota bacterium | reverse complement strand
TAGACATGTCCTTTCTTGGTAGAGCAAATGCCTTTGAGAAACCTTGTAAGGCCCCGGCTTTTCCCGCTTTTGGAGCGGGCCTGAAAAAGGGAGCCAAAGAATTTCCGCAAAAGCAGGTTTCTGTTTAAGCTTTCCCGCAGCAGCCCAAAAAGCCTGCTGCGCTTATTCGTCCTCCTGCTCCTCCTGCTCTTCCTTTTTATCGTAGGCGTCGATGATCCGCTGCACCAGGGGGTGCCGCACCACATCCACGCGGGTCAGGTGGCAGAACTGCAGGCCCTGCACCCGGCGAAGCCGGTGCTCGGCATCCACCAGACCGCTGAGCTGCTTTTCCGGAAGATCGATCTGGCTGGTATCCCCGGTGACCACCGCCCTGCTGCCCATGCCGATGCGGGTGAGGAACATTTTCATCTGCTGGGGCGTGGTGTTCTGTGCCTCATCCAGAATGATGAAGGCATTATCCAGGGTGCGGCCGCGCATATAGGCCAGGGGGGCTACTTCGATGATGCCCCGATCCAATGCCTTCCGGGCCGGCTCCACGCCCATGGCCTCATCCAGTGCATCATAGACCGGGCGCAGATAGGGGTTCACTTTTTCCTGCAGATCCCCGGGGAGGAAGCCCAGCTTCTCCCCGGCCTCCACTGCGGGGCGGACCAGCACCAGCTTGTCCACGCGCCGCTGCTTCAGGGCAGCAACGGCCTTCAGCACAGCCAGGAAGGTTTTCCCCGTTCCCGCCGGGCCAATGCCAAAGACCAGATCAAAGTGATCGATGGCATTCAGGTAGAGCCACTGCCCAAAGGTTTTCGGCTTCACACTGCGGCCCTTTGGGGTCGTGAAGAAGGATTGCGTCAGCAGCTTTGCCACATCTGTCTTATCTTCATCCCGCAGGGAGAGGGCATAGCTCACACTGAGGGTATTGATATCCGCGCCGGAAGCTGCCAGCTGCTGCAGGTGGGAGATCACGCGGATCGCCTGCTCCTGCAGCTCCTCCGGCCCGTTGATGGAGATCCTGTCTCCCCGGGCCAGCAGCTTCAGGCCTGCATCGTGCCGCTGCAGCTTTGCTTCGATCTGCCGCAGGTACTGATCCTGCTGCCCGCAGATCAGCGCAGCCAATTCATTGCTTTCCAGTTCAATGGTATATTCCGTCAATTTTGCTGCCTCCTTGTGCAGGCGGGCCGAGCCTGCCTGACGATGGATTTTCTTTTCTCACTGCAGCAGGCAGGGGCCCTCAGCGGAAGAGCCCCCTGACCCTGTTCGGGCAGAAAAGGGCTGCTCAGCTTTCTTCCTTCGGGGGAAGCACCTCCGGCAGAGGGGGCTCCTCCCGCAGATTTTCCACATAAAGGCCGATCTGGGATTCTGCCTCCAGCCTCACCTGCACCCGCGCCAGATCTTCTTCCAGCTGCAGCTCCTCCACCCAGCGGTGGCGGATGCTGGTGCTGCTGATATCGCAGGCGGCTGCCAGGCGGGCCCTGGCGGAAAGCTCTGCTTCCCGCTCGGCGATCTTCCGGGCCTGTGCATAGCTATAGCTGTATTCTCTGGGGCAGAATTCGTCTACTGTTCCATATAATAGTTCGACAGTGGGGAAAAGATTCCTCCATGTGGGCAGGGGCCGGCTCTGCAGGTGGAGCTCCCCCCGGGGAAAGGCCTGCGGATCCCCCAGCAGTGTCAGCAGGGCGCCCTTTTCCCCACGCAGCTGGAGCAGGCTTCTCTGCCTGCCGCTGGGCTCCAGCTTTTGCAGGCGGGTGGGGCATTCCGCATAGGCAGAGGCCCAGACCCGGCCCGTGACGATGCCATCCGCAGCCACTGCCCCCTCCTGCCCCTGCCAGCCGTAGATCAGCACCTGCCCCTTCAGCACCGTATCCCCACTGCGGACAGCCGCCGTTCCCCTGCGCACCAGAACATCCTGGATCACGGCATCGCAGCTTGCCACCAGATCCCCGGGGGCGCGGGGCTGCTGGGCCGGGCTGAGACTGATCCGCTTGGCAATGCGAATCTCCATGCAGACACCCCTGCGGCTGATCTCCACGAAGAAAAGCTCCGGGAATTCCAGGCTGATCTGCCGCTGGCAGTGCTCCTGATCCACCTGCCAGAGAAAGCGGCCGGGGAAGAGGCCGTTTTCCCGGGCTGTTTGCAGCACACGCTGATAATCCCCGGCGGGAAGGGGCTCCGGGCTGCTGACCTCTACCCGGAAAATGCAGGCTGAGAGCAGACAAAAGCCCAGCGTGAGGAGGATCGGCAGCAGCAGCAGCAGGGGCCGCCGCCGCCAGAAGGCCAGCAGGAAGGGAAGGCCCTGCCGCCGGCGGATGCGCATGCTGCAGCGGGAGAGCCGCAGGGCGCGGCGGAGCTTTTGGGCATCCTTCACCCGCAGCTCTGCCAGAAGCAGCGGCCCCTCCCGCCGGACCCGGCGCAGGGGAAGGCCCTCCCGGGCTGCTGCATGGAGGAAGCGCTGCCCATCCCCGCGGATCTCTATGCGGATGCTGGCCTGCAGCCGGTCTTTTGCCCCTCTAATCATCCTGATCCCCCCGCAGGGCAATGCCTTTGATCTTCCCGCTGATGCAGAGCTCCTCCTCGCTGAGCTCTGCCAGGCTCAGTTCTCTGCCGCTGACTGCCACAGCCCCGTCCTTGCAGCGAAAAAGGATGCGCTCCGGCTGGTAGAGGATGATGCCTCTGTGATTCTGGGCGGTCAGCAGCTCCCGGCCCTGCAGCTTCAGGCAGAGGCTGCCCAGAGCCACCTCCGGGGGGAGCTCCAGAGCCTGGGAAAGGGCCCGCAGGCCCGGCTGCTTTTGTGGCTTGTGCTTTTTACGCATGGATGCCTCCCTGCTTTCCGGGCGGGGCTTTCTGCGGGAAAGCCCGGCAGTTTTCTTTTAGAATCTATGCGGAAAACGGCGAAACATGCACGCTCCCGGCTGTCTCTTCCGGAAGCAGGGGAAGCGCAGGGCTTTTTCCCGCCACAGGCCGTCTGGGGGCCCCGCATAAAGCAGGCCCCGTCAGCCGGGAGAGCTGCGGGGCCTGCTGCATTTGTTTTTGCGCTGCTGCTATTTGAAGATCTGCAGATAGTTTCCGTTTTTGGTGATGGTGGTCAGGTAGCCGCTCATGACGACATTCTGTCCGTTTTCATCGAAAGAGATTTTTTTACTGTTCAGGTAGGGGGCATCAAAGCTGTTTTCCTTCAGCACCTGCTGCAGGACCTCCCGATCCGTGGTGCCGCATTTGCCGATGGCCTGGGCCAGAACGATCACAGAGGCGAATTCCAGCAGGGCCTCATCCGTCATGCGGTCCCCGGTGCGAGCCTGGTAGAGCTTATCGATATAGGCAAAGATCTCATTGAATTCCCCTATGGGGATCAGATTGTGGCTGACCGTGGCCGGGCTGCTGCTGCCGGCAGCAGGGGGCAGCAGGCCTGTGTTGCTCAGCGCAGGGGGCGGGGTGGGGTTATTGCCGGCGCTGGGCAGCTGAATGCTGGGTGTTTTGTTCAGCTCCTCCTCTGTGGCCTGCACATCCTCTTTCCGGGGCGGGGTGATGCTCAGCCCTGCCACATAGGAAATATCCAGCTCACCCACAGTTTCTGCCAGGACCCGATCCTCATAGCCGCCGAAATAGCAGAGCATGAGTTTTGGTTTATACTGGGCAGCGGCATAGCCGCGGATGAAGGAGGAGAGCTCGCCGCCGCCAATGTGGGCGATCACATCCGGGGCCGCCGTGACGATGCGGGAGGTCTCCAGGGTCACGTTTTCCGGGTTTGCGGCATAGCCCACGGAAAGCAGCACCTCCAGGCCGGCAGCTTCTGCCTGCTCATAGAAAACATCCAGCGTGCGCTGGCTGTGCACTGTATCCTGATAGGCCACGCCGATGGTTTTGATCCCGGCGTTCTGGGTTTGGTTCAGGTGCTTGATGTAGGAAAAAAAGACATTGCTTTCCATTTCCGGGTTTGGGGCGATGCGGTTGAACCACTGCCCGAAGGTATAGGTTGCCCCATCTGTCAGCGCAGAGCTGTTGGAAGCGCCGCTGACCAAGGCCACGTCCGCCATGCGGCAGCGCTTGCCCACTTCTGCGGTGTATTCGGAGCGGCCGGCGCCCACCATGGCCACCACGCCCTGCTCCAGCAGGGAATCCGCAGCAGCAGCGGTTTTGGTCTCTATGCTTTCGCAATCACTGAAAACCAGCTCCACCTGGGCATTGCCAAAGCCGCTGATGCCCTTGCTGCGGGCTATATCCCAATCGATATCATGGGAATTGTTGATAATATCCGCTGCCAGCTCCATGGCCACCTGCCAATCCTTGCCAAGGCTGCCGTGCTCTCCGCTCAGGGGCAGGCTGGCGCCGATGTAGATGGTCTCCGGCTGGTAGGTCTGCAGATCGATCAGTTCCTGATCCTGATGGATCTCCCGGCCGCTGCAGCCGCAGCAGAGCAGCAGGGAAAGGCAGAGCAGGAGCAGGCTTGTTTTGCGAAAAAGAGTAAATTTCAAAGGCTTACCTCCATAGAAAGCTCCTGCCCGGCCGGGCCCCTTGGGGCCTCGGGCTAGAGCATGGTGTCTGCGTCAAGAATGGATTTTTCCCGGGGGAGGAAGATGCCCCGGGCTTTTTCTTCCAGCAGGGCACCGCGATCCACCAGCAGCTTTCCCCGGAGCAGCACAGAGGAAACGCCACCCTGCAGCCGCCAGCCGGCATAGGGGCAGAAATCGCTTCCGCCGTGAAGCTCGCTCAGGCGCTGGCTGAGCTCAGCATCATAGATGACGATATCCGCATCAGAGCCCGGGGCCAGCAGGCCCTTCCGGGGATAAAGGCCGAAGATGCGGGCCGGATTGCTGGAGCAGACGGCTACCAGCCGTTCAATGCTGAGGCGGTTTTCTCCCACGCCGTAGTGATACAGCAGATCCAGGCGATGCCTTACTCCGGGCAGGCCCGGCGGGCAGTGGCGGAAATCCCATTTTTCGTTGGGGCGGGGATTTTCTTTTTCCCTGCTGCTGTAGCCGTAGTGATCAGAGGCCAGGCACTGGATCAGCCCGCTGGAAAGAGCCTCCCAAAGGGCGCGGTTATCCGCAGGGCTGCGCAGCGGCGGGTTCACCACATATCTGGCACCGCTGTCTTCCTTTGTGGAAAGGAGGTTATTCAGCAGCAGATAGTGGGTACAGGTCTCCACATGAATATTTCGCTGGCCTCTGGCCCGGGCTGCGCGGATCTGGGCCAGAGATTCCCGGCAGGTGATCTGCTGGAGATAGATAGGCGCATCCCCGGCAGCAGCAGCGGCAGAAAGCGATTGGGCCACAGCCTGGGCTTCCGTCAGGTTTGGCCGGGAAATGGCATGGTAATAGGGGCTGGTCAGGTGGTTCTGCACCAGCACCTTTTCCAGGCTGGCAATGGCTTCTTCGGATTCCGGGTGGATGCAGATCAGCGTTCCGGCTGCCGCACCGCAGACGAAGATGCGGGAAAGATCCTCTGTTCCCAGGGCCTCCGGCCCGCAGAGCGTGGCATTCAGGCTGCTGATCCCCCGCTCCGCCATATTTTGCAGCTCATCCAGAAAGCTGCTGTCCAGCTTTTGGTAGCGGCCATGGAAGCTGTAATCGGTGTAGCAGTGTCCGTCCATCAGATCCTGGGCGTGGCGAAGCAGCTCTGTAAAATTTTTGGTCTCCGCAGTGAAATCCACTTCCTCCAGAATGCTGGTGACACCGCCAAAGAGCGCAGCACGGCTGCCCTGGGCCAGCTCCACGGCCGGATCAAGGCCCTCCCGGGCCTTACTGAAATGTGTGCGGGCATCCACCAGGCCGGGAAGTACATATTTCCCTTCTGCATCTATGGTCATGCTGGCGGGTTCCTGGATCTCCGGAGCGATCTCCATGATTTTTCCGCCGGTAACGGCCAGATCTGCCAGGTGGCTTTCCTGCGCGTTGACGATCATGCCGTTTTTAATGATCAGGTCAAACATAGGCTCCTCCTTTGCTTGTTCAAACGGAGCATAAAACTACGGGCAATACAGGAAGGAACATATTTAACTATTTTTCCTTATAGGCCTATTATACCGAAGGGGCTGAGAAAAGGCAAATCTTTTTCCTAAAAGTTCTATGAAAAATGATTGACAAGCAGAAAAACCGGTGTTATAATATCCATCGTCAGCTTTGCTGATTCAAGTGGTCTGCGGGAAAACCTGCCGACGTAGCTCAATTGGCAGAGCAGCTGATTTGTAATCAGCAGGTTGCGGGTTCGAGTCCCATCGTCGGCTCCACTTTTCAAAAGACCGCAAGCCGGATGAATATATTCTATATGGAGAGGTTCCCGAGTGGCCAAAGGGAGCAGACTGTAAATCTGTTGGCACCGCCTTCGAT
>JAUMYD010000113.1 GCA_030528765.1 Bacillota bacterium | reverse complement strand
CAGGGCTGGATCCAGCTTTACCAGGATTTTTTCTTCAGGGTCGTAAAAGCTGGGCAGCTCCACTTGTTCCATGCCTTTTTGCAGATGCCAGAGATAAGTGGAGAGCAGATCCCCGCAATCCTTATAGGCATCAGCTGCTTCACTTTGGTAAAGATCTGCCTCTTCCAAAGAAATTTTTTTATCCAGCCTGGCTAAATTTTGCCGCAAAGAGCGGTTCAAGGCATTGGCAGATCTGCGGAAGAGCTGTTCCTCTTCCCGCTGCTGATAGAAGGCATCCACTGCCTGATTCATGGATGCCGTTTCCAGACGCTCATCTTCGGGCCAGAAAGCAGGGCTAAGGGCGGCAAAATCAAGAAATCTGCCGTTTACCTGCCGGAGCTGGGGCTGAAAGCGAGCTTCCCTGCACATTTTTCCCAAATCATTCAGGCTGCTATAGATCCGGTGGATCTCATATTCTCCCATCTGATCGGGTGAGAGCTCTCCATCCAAGCCGGCTTCGGTCAGGATATGCTCCGCAAGCAGTGGAGAAAGACCTTTGATTCCCCGCCGGAGAATCTCAGAAATCTCCTGCTCGCCATGGCTGTAGAGCAATTCGGCAAGGGCTTCCTCCGAATCGGGAGGCAGGGGCAGGCGATCCATGGGCGGCGGTGGAAGATAGGGCTTCCCGGGAAGAACCTCCCTGTAGCGGGAGAGATGGCTGCCATAGCGGCGTATTCCGTCGATAATCACTCCCTCGCGGTTATAGAGAATGATATTGCTGTGCTTTCCCATGATCTCTGTGACCAGATGCAGCGGCTGCAGATCTCCCAGTTCATCCCGGCATTCCGCATCCAGGGTGGCCACACGTTCCCCATCCGTGCAGGAAAAATCTGTAATTCTGGCCCCTTCCAGCCATTTTCGCAGAACCATGAGGAAGAGGGGGGCCTTTGGTGGGTTTTCCCGATTGCTTTCCGTGCAGACGATCCGCCCGTTTTCCGGGTGGGCTGAAAGCAGCAGCCGCAGGGCCCCGGCCTGACTATGGCATTTTAATAGGACGGTGTGTGGATCCGGTTGGTGGATCTTATTGATTTTTGCGCCGAGCAGGCGGGGACGCAGCTCGGCAACGATGGCGGAAAGTGTCATAGAATCAAAAGCCATATTCCTTTTCCTCCTCCAATAAGGACTTCTTTGTATTAAAATAGCTTTAAGATGGGAGAATGTCAAGAAAATCTAAGGGGAAAAAAGGAATTACTGCTTTGAGGTAGAATTTGATTAAGACTAATTTTACAGAGGTACGGACTTGTGATAAAAAGTATGACAGGCTTTGGGCGGGGGATCGCCCAGAATGAGGAATATAGAGTAAGTGTTGAAATGAAGGCGGTAAATCATCGTTTTCTGGAAATCTCCGTTCGCCAGCCGAAAGTGTTTTCCGCTTTTGAAGATCGCTTGAAAAAACAGATTCAGGCTCTTGTCCATCGGGGAAAGGTGGATGTCTATGTTGGTCTGGACTATATAACAGCGAAAAAAACCACTGTTAAGGTTGACAAAGAGCTTGCTATAGCGTATTATAATGCAATGTTGGGCTTGGCTGAAGCCTGCTCTTTGCCTCCGGATGTTCGCCTGCAGAGCATTGCCGGCTTTAATGGTGTTATGAACGTGGAAACCGTGGAGGATGATGAGGAGCTTTTGTCCGCTTTGCTGCATCAGGCTGCTGAATCTGCCCTGAGCGGTTTTTGTGCTATGCGTCAGACGGAGGGGGAAGCTCTGCTGGTAGATTTGTGCTCTCATCTGGATGCGGTGGAGGCTGCGCGGGAGCAGATCGCCGGCTTTGCCGCCAGAGTGGTGGCGGATCAGCATGAAAAGCTTCATCAGCGGCTTTCCGATATCTTACAGTCTGTGGAGATCGATCAGGGACGTCTTGCGAATGAACTGGCTTTTTTTGCGGATAAAGTGGATATCAGCGAAGAACTCTCCCGCTTGGCCAGCCATATTTCCCAGTTCCGCAACGGTCTGGATTCCACGGAGGCAGTTGGCCGTCAATTGGAATTCATTCTTCAGGAAATGCTGCGGGAGATCAATACGATCGGCTCTAAATCCAATGCTTTGGATATCAACAAACTGGTTATCGCGGTAAAAAGTGAACTGGAAAAGATCCGCGAACAAATACAAAATGTAGAATAACTACTGAAACAACTATGGAGGTGCTTTATGTCTATTCCTAAATTAACCCCTGAAGAACGAGCAAAGGCCCTGGCCAAAGCTCAGCAGATTCGTTCTCAGCGTATGGAAGTTCGCAAACAGCTGAAAGCCGGTGAACTGACCTTGACCGATATTCTGGAAAATGTTGAAAACGAAATCTACGGCAAAATGCGGGTTAAATATTTGCTGGAAAGCTTGCCCCAGGTCGGCAAGATTACTGCCGCCAAGCTGATGGAAGAAATCGGTATCGATGAAGCCCGCCGCGTACAGGGCCTGGGTGCCAGACAGAAAACACAGCTTCTGGAAAAACTGGCTTAAACGCTTTCCAGGGAACAGGACATTACGATGGCTATTAAGCTGATTAATATCGGCTATGGTAATATCGTATCCGCACAACGGGTAGTGGCGGTGGTGAGCCCGGATTCTGCTCCGGTGAAACGCATCATCGCCGATGCCCGGGAGGCTGGCTTTTTAGTGGATGCTACCTGCGGCCGACGCACCCGTGCGGTGATTATTACCGACAGCAAGCATGTGATTCTTTCGGCATTGCAGCCGGAAACCATGGCAAACCGTTTGATCGAGCCAAAATCTGAATTTGGAGAGAATATAGGTGAACGAGAATAAGGGATTGGGTCTTCTGCTTGTTGTATCCGGCCCTTCCGGTGTAGGAAAAGGAACGGTATGCAAGGCCTTGCTGGATCGGGATGACACAAATGTTTTTTCTGTTTCTGCAACTACCCGCTCACCCCGTCCTGCGGATGTGGATGGGCAAAGTTATTATTTTATGACGAAGGAAGAATTTTTTTCTCGTCTTGATAAAGGTGATTTTTTGGAATGGGCAGAGGTTTATGGAAATTATTACGGAACCCTTCGCCCAGAGGTGGAACGCCTGCAGAAAGCAGGAAAAAATGTAGTCCTGGAAATTGATACCCAGGGTGCGATGCAGATCAAAAAAATGTACCCCGAAAGCGTTTTGGTTTTTATTTTACCGCCTTCTCTGGAGGAGCTGCGTGCCCGCATTGTGGGCCGGGGAACAGAAACTCCGGAAGTTCTGGAGCTGCGGCTTTCCAAGGCAGAGGCGGAGATTGCTCTGTCCTCTCAGTATGATTTGGTGCTGATCAACGATGATGTGGAGCGTACAGTGGAGGCTTTGGCTGCATTTATCCACGAAGAACGGATCCGACGGAAGCGAGGGGGATTTCTTTGCTGAATAAACCGAATATCAATGAATTGATGGATGTTGTGGATTCCAAATACGCTTTGGTCGTTTTGGCCGCAAAGCGTGCCAGATATATGATCAACAGCAATCCGAGCCTGGTGGATGACGAAACCTTTAATCCGGTTTCTGCCGCCTTGGCTGAACTGGTTTCCGGGGAACTCCACTGGAGAAGTGCGCAGCAGGAGCTTCCGGAGGAAACGGAAGAAGAGCAGATATAGGAGTAGCGCTATGTTCAAAGGGAAAAAAATCACCGCCGGTATTGCCGGCGGTATTGCTGCTTATAAAGCAGCTGAAGTGGTGAGCTGGCTGAAGCAGCAGGGCGCGGATATTTCCGTGGCAATGACAAAAAATGCTGCAGAATTCATCACGCCCTTGAGCATGAAAACCCTTTCCGGTCGGCCTGTGGCAATGGATATAATGGACACTTCTTCGGATTGGCATGTGCCCCATGTGGATCTGGCAGATTGTGATTTATTGCTTCTTTTACCCGCCACGGCAAACCTGCTGGCAAAAGCCGCGCATGGCTTGGGGGATGATTTGCTTTCTGCCACCATCTTAGCCAGTAACGCGCCGGTCCTTTGTGCGCCGGCCATGCATACAAATATGTATAATAACCCCGCTACCCAGGAGAATATTCGTATTCTGCAGCAGCGGGGCTGGTCTTTCATTGAACCCGGCTGGGGCCGCCTGGCCTGCGGTGCCTTGGGCCAGGGGCGGCTGGCTGATGTGGAGCAGATCAAAGAGCGTATTCGCGATTCCCTGCAGGAAGGACCCCTGAAGGGGAAGCGGATCCTGCTCACCGCGGGCCCTACGCATGAATACATTGATCCTGTTCGATTTCTGGGGAATCGTTCCAGCGGGAAGATGGGCTACGCCATGGCAGAGGCAGCCCGGGCTGCCGGGGCGGAAGTGCTTCTGATTTCCGGGCCCAGCAGTTTGCCGGATCCAGCTGGGGTTCGGGTCCATCGTGTCGTTTCTGCGCAGGAGATGTATGATGCGGTCTGGAAAGAATATGAAGACTGCGATATTGTGATCATGGCCGCAGCTGTTGCGGATTACCGCCCTGCGCATGTGGAGCCCAATAAAATAAAAAAATCCGGGGAGCAAAGCCTGCAGCTGGTGCGCACCCGGGATATCCTGGCTTCGCTGGGAGAGCATAAGGGCAGTCATTTTCTGGTTGGCTTTGCTGCAGAAACCAATGATCTTCTGGCCTATGCGCAGGATAAGCTGGAACGCAAAAACCTGGATATGATCATTGCCAACGATGTGAGCCAGGCCGGCGCCGGCTTTGATGGGGATACCAATATCCTCAGTGTGCTGTACCGTCAGGATGGCAGTTTGCTTAGGCAGGATTATCCTTTGCAAAGTAAAAAGGAAGTTTCCCGGCAGCTGATGGCTTTGATTGCCAGGCAGCTGGAAAACGCTTAAAATAAGGCTATGTGTCTGAAACGGGAAAGGAGAGGGACGAATGCCCAGATTTTTTACTTCTGAATCGGTAACTGAAGGCCACCCGGATAAAATCGCGGATCAGATTTCTGATGCTCTGCTTGATGCGATGCTGGAAAAGGATCCCTACAGCCGTGTTGCCTGCGAAACTTTTATTACCACCGGTATGGTTCTGGTTGCCGGGGAGGTTACGACCAACTGTTATGTTGATATTCCTGCTGTGGTGCGGGATGCGATTCGGCAGACCGGCTATAAGCATGCAAAATACGGTTTTGATTGCAATACCTGTGCCGTTATGACTGCTCTGGATGAGCAAAGTGGTGATATTGCCATGGGCGTGGATCGTGCCTGGGAAAGCAAAAGTGGCTCGGAAGATGCCTTTGCGCAGATCGGTGCGGGGGATCAGGGGATGATGTTTGGCTATGCCTGTGATGATACCCCGGAACTGATGCCCCTACCTATTTCCCTGGCTCACCGGCTTAGCAAAAAACTGGCCGCTGTTCGGAAAGCGGATCCGGATTCTCCGCTGTTGCCGGATGGGAAAAGCCAGGTCACCGTGGAATATGATGAGAATGAACGTCCGATTCGTATCGATACTGTGCTGATTTCCAGTCAGCATAGGGAGGATGTTTCCCTGGAGGAACTTCGTCCCTTTATTATTGAGAAAGTCATTAAGGATGAGCTCCCTGCTGCGCTTTTGGATGAGAACACCCGCTACTTGGTGAACCCCACCGGGCGTTTTGTGATCGGTGGTCCCCAGGGCGATACGGGCCTTACGGGGAGAAAGATCATTGTGGATACATATGGTGGTATGGCTCGCCATGGCGGCGGTGCTTTCTCCGGAAAGGATCCCACAAAGGTGGATCGTTCTGCTTCTTACATGGCGCGCTACATAGCGAAGAATATTGTTGCGGCAAAGCTGGCCTCTCGCTGTGAAGTCCAGCTGGCCTATGCTATTGGCGTGGCAGAGCCGGTTTCCCTTCGTGTGGACACCTTTGGTACCGGCTCCGTTTCGGATACCCTGTTGGAAGAAGCGGTCTCCAAAATTTTCGATGCCCGCCCAGCGGCGATCATCCACAATTTCGCCTTGCGTCGCCCGATCTACAGGCAGACTGCGGCTTACGGGCATTTCGGCCGCACGGATCTGGATCTTCCCTGGGAGCGCACGGATAAGGTGGAGGCCCTGCTGGCTGCCTTAAAATAGGGGCTCATAATTCGAATATCCCTTCCTGTTCTGCAAAGGGATCCCCCACAAAGGGGTTTTGGGGAGGGCTAAGGGGCTGCTCCGGCGGTGGGGCTTCTTTTCTGCCGAAGGGCATACTGAAATCTGCATCGGGGTCGATGAGAATCACATCGACCCCGATTTTTTTTATTTGCCGCCAGTGGATGACCCGTTCTTCACCTTTATCGAAAATCCTGAACATCCTCCCACCTCCGGCCGGGATCAGCAGGGATTCGATCCTTCCCTGTTCCAGATCAAGCTCGAT
>JAUMYD010000226.1 GCA_030528765.1 Bacillota bacterium | reverse complement strand
AATGACAATAAATTACGCAGCTGCCAAAAATTAAAAGTTTCTTGCTTCTTTTCTTCAAGTTCGCTTCAAGCGAGCTTGTGAGAAAAGAAGGGTTTTATTCTTTTTAAAACCCCAACTTTCTTGAAAGAAAGTTGGACAAAGAACTTTAGCGTTGGGGGGAGGCAGCTGCTTCTGCCCGCAGCGCAGTTATTTGCTCAGCAGTTCCTTCAGCACAGCTATAAAGCGGCGGTTTTGCTCCGGCAGAGCAAAGCTGACGCGGATGTGCCGGGGATAGCCCCAGGCTGTGCAGGGAAAGACCAAAAAGCCCCTTCGCAGCAGCTTTTCGTAGAGCTCGTTCGCATCCATGCCCACGTCAACGAAGAGGAAATTCCCCTGGCTTTCCGGCACGGCACAGCCCATGGACAGCAGCTCGCCCCGGAGATAGCACTTTGCCTCCTCTGCTGCGGCCCGGCTGGCAGCGGCGAATTCTGCGTCATTCAGGGCAGCCAGGCAGGCCACTTGGGTGAGGCGGTTCACGGAATAGGCCTCCACCACCTTCCGCAGCACGGAGATGATGTGCTCCGGTGCCAGGATATAGCCGAAGCGCAGGCCGGCCATGCCCATGAATTTGGAGAAGGTGCGCAGGGCCAGCAGATTCCGTCCCTGGCGGATGTATTCGCAGACATCCGGGAAAACCGCCGGGTCAGCGAAATCGATATAGGCTTCATCCACCACCACCAGGCAGGAATCGGGCAGCTTTGCCATGAAAGCCGCCAGCTCCTCTTTGGAGATGCTGACGCCGGTGGGGTTGTGGGGATTGATGATGACCAGCATTTTGGTCTGGGCATCGATAGCAGCCAGCATGGCAGGGAGATCGAAGGTATAGCGCTCGTTCACGGGGATCTTGACCACCTCTGCCCCCATGAGCTGAGCCTGGGTCTCGTAATAGGCGTAGGCGGGCAGGCCGATGATCATCTTTTCCCCCGGATTCAGGAAGGCCCGGGCTGTGGCGGCGATGAGATAATCCGCCCCGTTGGCGCAGAGGATGTTCTCCGGCTGCACCTGGTATTTTTCTGCCAGCTTGGCGCAGATCTCCGTATTTTTGCTGTCCGGGTAGCGGTTGATCTCCTCTGCGGCATCCCGCAGGGCCTGAATGGCCATGGGGCTGCTGCCCAGGGGGTTTTCGTTATTGTTCATGATGACCAGCTCATCCAGGCCCAGCTCCTGCATGAGGATGGCCGGAGCCTTGGCATTGGCATAGCTCTTTTCCGGCATTGCATTGACACTGGGTCTGGCCAGGTCTTTTCCTGTTTTCTTCTGCATGGGGTCTCCTTTTTCTATCAGAGCCTGCCGCCCGGCGGCGGGCTGTTTTTATCTTTGCAGCGGAGCCTTTTGCGCGGCTGCCGCAAACTTTGCCAAGCTAACTATAGCCGTTTGCTGGATTGTTTAGAAGTGCCACATAAAGGATAATTTTACATACCAGAGCCCCGGGGCGGGGCTGCAAAAAACAGGCGCGCTCCTGAAGGGGGGAGCTGCGCCTGCCCGATTTTGCTTAAAACTGCTACGCCTTCTGCTGCGCCTTCT
>JAUMYD010000112.1:3775-6406 GCA_030528765.1 Bacillota bacterium | reverse complement strand
CAGAAAGGACAACGCACTGGTCACCATATTTTCGCGCAGCCTCGCCAACAAGAGAAGGAGACCGCAAGGCACCGGAATTCACACTGACTTTATCTGCACCCCATTTCAATACGCGAGCAAAATCATCCAGTGTATTTATGCCCCCTCCTACGGTAAGGGGAATGAAAATCTCTTCTGCAACTTTTCGCAGTACATCTGTAAAAAGCATCCTTCCCTCGGAAGAAGCTGTAATATCATAAAAGACCAGCTCATCCGCTCCCTCCTGGGTATAGCGCCGTGCCAGCTCCACGGGGGATGAAACATCGCTCAGCCCCAAAAAATTAACACCCTTTACAACACGCCCATCCTTCACATCCAGGCAGGGAATAATCCGTTTTGCCAGCATTAGCGTTTCCCCTCCGCTACTTCCAAAGCTTCCCGCAGATCCACAGCACCACTATAGAGGGATTTACCCAGAATAACACCGTAAAGCCCCCGATCCCGCAGCGCACGGATATCATCCAGATTGGAAACGCCGCCGGAGGCAATTACCTTCATGCCAAGCTCTTCCTGCAGCTTGGTATACATTTCCCGGTTCACCCCGGCCATGACACCATCTTTTGCGATATCTGTGCAAATCAATGTCTGGATCCCATCCTGTTCCAGCTGGCGGCAGAAAGGCATCATCTCCAGAGCGGTAGTTTCTGTCCAGCCCTTAATGGCAACCTGCCCATTCCAAACATCCACGCCCACGGCAATGGCGGCTCCGTATCGCTGTGCCATTTCCCGGGCAAAATCCGGCCTGGTTACGGCAGCGGTTCCAAGAATGACCCGTAAAACACCGGCTTGCAAATAATCAACGACAACCTCTTCACTGCGGACGCCACCACCGATCTCAATCTTCATGCCACTTTCCGCAGCTAATCTTTTAACCAGCCCGATATTTGGCGTACCTCCATCCCTTGCACCCTCCAGATCCACCACATGCAAGGAGTCCGCGCCTGCCTCTGCTATAGTATGAGCGACAGCCAAGGGATCCTTACTGTAAACTGTCATCTGGTTGTAATCCCCCTGGTACAAACGAACTACTTTTCCCCGATAAAGATCAATCGCAGGCAGTATTTTCATGCTTTACCTCCAATCTGACAAAATGCCCGTAAGATATTCAAACCAACAGAGCCGCTCTTTTCCGGATGGAATTGGCAGCCCATCACATTCTCTTTTGCAACAGCGGCGGTAAGCACTGCGCCATAATCAGTATTGGCAATCACCAGAGAATCACAATCCGTTGCATAGTAGCTATGGACAAAATACACATAATCTCCCTCTTTTGCCTCCCTGAAAAGAGAGTGTCGGGGCTTGTCCACAGGAAAATGCAGTTGATTCCAGCCAATATGAGGAATCTTATAGTTTTCAGGGATCACCGGTTCCATAGGAACAATGCTCCCCGGCAGCAGCCCCAGCCCCTGATGCGTTCCGTATTCCAGGCTACGCTCAAAAAGCATCTGCATGCCCAGACAAATCCCCATCAAAGGCTTTCCGGCAGCAGCCTCTTCCTGAATCAGCTCTTTCAGTCCGCTGTAATGCAGCTTGGCAGCCGCATCAGAAAAAGCTCCTACCCCTGGGAGTATCAGACGATCCGCTGCCTTTAAGACGGCAGGATCCGCGCTTACACAGGCTTCCTCCCCAATGAAACGAAAGGAGCTCCGCAAAGAAAACAGGTTTCCTACCCCATAATCAATGATTGCGATCATATCAGCACTCCTTTTGTTGAAGGGATCTCTTCCGCTTTTTCCGGATCAATGGCTACTGCTGCAGCCAGCGTACGGCCCAAGGCCTTAAAACAGGCTTCGACTATATGATGGCTGTTTTCACCTGCCAGCTGGCGGATATGCAAAGTTACAGCTGCTTTTCTTACAAAGGCCAAAAGGAATTCCCGAACCAGCTCTGTATCAAAATCACCAATTTTTTCAGTGGGAATATCCAGACGGCAATCCAGGAAAGAACGTCCGGATAAATCTACTGCGCAAAGCAGCAGTGCCTCATCCATGGGCAAAATGATATGTGCGTAACGCCGCACCCCTCTGAAATCAGAAAGAGCCTTGGCAAAGGCAGAGCCTAGGCAAATCCCGATATCCTCCACTGAATGGTGGGCATCCACATGGTAATCCCCCCGACATTCCAGCTCCAGATCAAAAGATCCGTGCTTTGCCCAAAGTATCAACATATGATCCAAAAAACCGCTGCCACTGGAAATCTGCGCTTTCCCTTTGCCATCCAGATTCAGCTTCAGCCGAATCTCTGTCTCGGCAGTGCAGCGCACGATGCTGCCCTCTCTCATCTTGCTTCCTCCTTTTTCAGGATCGCCTTGATTTCACGAAACAAGGCCGACATCTGTTCCGCAGTGCCAATGCTGATCCGAACCCAATCCCGAATTCTTTCTTCTCCAAAATATCGCACCAGAATGCCTCTGTTTTTCAGCTCTTGATAAAGATTTTCTCCGGAAATATCGGGGTGGCGGGCCAGCAAAAAGTTTGCTTGGGAATCCGTAAACTGCATGCCCAAAGCGCGCAGTTCGCATTTGCTTTCCTCCCGGGTAGCAATGATTTTTCGGCAGCAAACCCGATCTATGAACGCGCGGCGGATACCCAG
>JAUMYD010000112.1:0-3765 GCA_030528765.1 Bacillota bacterium | reverse complement strand
CAAATAATATTCTTCGTCATGCAGTGCAGCAAGCCCTGCAGCCTGGCTCATTCGATTCACGCTGTAAGGATTGGTCGAATACTTGATCTGCTTTAAGTCCAGAATCAGCTCCTGTCCGGCCAAGGCATAGCCCAAGCGGCCGCCGGCCAGCGAACGAGACTTTGAAAAAGTTCTGACAATAATGATGTTCTCGTAACACGAAAGCAAGCAAACTGCACTTTCTCCGGCAAAATCCACATACGCTTCATCCACCACCAAAACATGCTCCGGATTCTTTTTTGCGATGGCTGCAATTTCTTCCATGGAGAGCATCAAACCAGTTTGGGCATTTGGATTGGCCAGGATAATTCCACAGCCCAGCGCAAAATAATCCTCCGAACAAAGGCTAAAATCCTCCCGCAAAGGAATGCGGCAGCAGGGAACTCCATAGAAATCCCCATAGACCTGATAAAAGCCATAACTGATATCAGGGAAGGCAAAACCGCTTTCCCCGTCTCCAAAGGCCTGAAAAATATAGCTCAGAATATCATCCGAACCATTGCTGCACAGCACCTGCTCCGGCAAAAGGCCATTTTTTTCAGCCAAAAGCTTCGTCAGCTCCCGGCATTCTGGATCCGGGTAAAGATGCAAAAAAGCACTCTCCCCCTCTACTGCCTTTTGCGTCAAAGCAGACGGGGGATAAGGCGATTCATTCGTATTCAGTTTAATATATGCTTTATCCTGTGGTTGCTCTCCCGGCGCATATGCCTTCAGAGATGTCAAGCGGGAAGAAAGAAAGCGGCTCATCTATCAGCTTCCCCCTCATCCAGCCGCGCAAGCACAGAACGAGCATGTGCCAAAAGCCCCTCATGCTCTGCGAAACATGCGACTTTCTTTGCTACGGCTTGCAGCGCCTCGGCCGTATAGTATGTGAAGGAGGATCGTTTCACAAAATCATCTACAGACAGAGGGCTGGAAAAACGAGCAGTTCCCAAAGTGGGAAGAGTATGGTTGGGGCCGGCCCAGTAATCACCCAAGGCCTCCGGACAATTCTTTCCCATGAAGATCGAGCCGGCATTTTTCACCTGCTCCAGATATTCAAAAGGATTATCCACACAGAGCTCTAAATGCTCCGGTGCGATCTCGTTTGCGATCTCTATTGCCAAAGAAAGATCTGCTGCCAAAATGATTTTCCCGTTTCTATCAATGGATTCCCGTGCAATTTCTGCACGGGGAAGGAGCGGAATCTGGAGCTCCAACTCCGCGCTGACCTTTTCCGCCAACTCTTGACTATCCGTTACCAGCACAGCCGCAGACATTTTATCATGTTCTGCCTGACTCAGCATATCTGCGGCGACAACTCGGGGATCAGATTTCCCGTCCGCCACCACCAGGATTTCACTGGGACCGGCTATCATATCGATCGCGACCTGCCCAAAGACCTGTTTTTTTGCTTCTGCTACGTAGGCATTCCCAGGGCCCACGATTTTATCCACTTTAGGCACGGATTCCGTTCCATAGGCAAGGGCTGCAACCGCTTGGGCGCCGCCGATGGAGAAGACCCGGTCAACACCGGCAATTTTTGCAGCAACTAAAATGGAGGGAGCGATCTTACCGCCACTGGGCGGCGTTACCATAATCACTTCCGGAACGCCGGCCAGCTTGGCGGGAATGGCATTCATCAGCACAGAGGAAGGGTAGCTGGCTGTACCTCCGGGAACATACAAGCCCACTCTGGCCAGGGGAAGCAGCTTTTGCCCCAGAATCACGCCCGGTTTTTCCGTGAGCACAAAACTGCCACGCAGCTGCTGTCGGTGGAAGGAGCGGATATTTTCCGCAGCTTCCTCCAGAACCGCCAAGAATTCCGAATCCAGTTCCGAAAAAGCCTCTTCAAAGGCCGAGCTGGGGACTTCCAGCTTCTCCAGACTGGCATGATCCAGTTTTTCGGTATACCTAAACAGGGCAGAATCCCCCTCTGCCCGAACCTTGGCAATGATTTCCGCAACCTTCTCTTCCAGGCCGCCATTTTGAAGCTCCCGAGAAAAAACCGCACTGTTCGCCATTTCCCCGTATCGAAGAATCTGTATCATGCTTTTTTCTTTACCTCCTGGCAAAATGTATGCATTTTCCTGCAAAGATCACGTATTTCTGCATTCTTAAATTTATAGCTGACCTTATTTGCTATCAACCTCGCGCTGATAGGTATGATAGTGAACAGGGGCTCCAGCCCGTTTTCCTTCAGCGTTGTTCCGGTTTCAACGATATCCACGATCAAATCGGAGAGGCCCAGAAGCGGAGCCAACTCAATGGAGCCATTCAATTTTATGATATCGATCGCCCGACTTTGCCCTGCATAGTATTGCTGAGCGATATTCGGGAATTTCGTGGCCACTCGCAGCGTTTTTCCAAGATCATCCCGAAACTCCTTGGGCCCAGCCACAGCCATGCGGCATTTACCCAGACCCAGATCCAGAAGCTCATAAAGATCAGGCTCATATTCCAGAAGGATATCCTTCCCGGCTACGCCAATATCTGCGGCTCCGCGTTCCACATAAATGGCAACATCAGAAGGCTTTACCCAAAAATAGCGAACACCGGCCTCCTCGTTTGCAAAAATCAGCTTCCGGTTTTGATCATGAATGGCGGGGCAGCCATACCCAGCTGATTCAAACATCTGATAAACCTTTTCCCCCAAACGCCCTTTGGGCAAAGCAATGTCAATCATGGCTTTCAAGAATCTCCACCCCCCTCTCATTCATAAGCAGAAGCTGACGATAACGCAGATTTCTACTCTGCCGCCGTTGTGCGGCAACGCTCTGTCCGTTCATCGTGAGCATGCGAACCGTCTGCACCAGAGCAAGCGGGTCCGTCTCCTCTCTATAAAGCAGCAGCACATCAACATCAAATGCCTGATTTCGCTGATCCAAATGCTCCAGCATGTCCAGATAGACGGCAAAGCCAATGGCCCCCCCCTGCTTACCTAACCGATGAACAAGCCGATCATAACGTCCACCGGAAAGAACACTGCAGGGAAGCCCCTCTACAAAACCTCGAAAGACCAGGCCATTGTAATACTCCATATCATTGGTAAGAGAAAAATCCAGGAATACCCGATCCTGGCAAGTATATGCACATAAAAGCTGATATACCTCATTCAGCTCATCCAGGGCTGCCTGAGTTTTTTCATCTACCACCAAATGTTTCAGTTGCTCCAGTGCATCTCCCATTGGGGCATAAAGCCCTGTAAGCTCCTGTAAGCGGGAGCTGGTCACCTGATCCAACTGCCAGGTTTCACAAAGAAAGCACAACTCCGGGATATTCTTGCTGTTCATGCAGCGCAGGACTTCCGTTCTCTGCGCCGAATTCAAGTTGGCCGAATCCAGGATCCCCTGAACAAAAGCCAGATGAGATACATCCAATATATAATTTTTATGAATCGCCTGCAGGCTGCGGACAGCCAGCATCAGAACTTCTCCCATAGCATAGAGATCGATATGGCCTATGCACTCCAGGCCGGTTTGAACGATCTCCTTAAAGGCATGGGAAGCGCTATCCATTCGATAGACATTTTCATTATAGCAAACTTTAGCCAAGTCCTCCGGCTCATCCGGAGAATTCTTAATGATGGAAAGTGTAACATCCGGCTTCAGTGCCATCAATTTTCCGTTGCTGCCAGTAAAAGTGATCACATTCTGGCTAACCAAAAAATTCTTATTCTCTGCGTAAAGGTCATAGGCTTCAAAGTTGCTCATTTTATATTGCTGATATCCGAATTGCCGATAAAGG
>JAUMYD010000111.1:4684-6459 GCA_030528765.1 Bacillota bacterium | reverse complement strand
AATTGGTATGAAGGCTCCGGAATTCACCTTGCCGGATCAGAACGGGAACCCCGTTCAGCTCTCGGATTTTCTCGGGAAAAAGGTGGTTCTCTATTTCTATTCCAAAGATAATACCCCCGGCTGCACCAGGCAAGCCTGCGCTTTTGCCGCTTCCTATGAGGAGTTCCGGGCCAGGGAGATCGTGCTGATCGGTATCAGCAAGGATACCTCCGCTTCTCATCTGAAGTTTGCGGAAAAGAATGCCCTGCCCTTCCTTCTGCTTTCTGATCGGGATACCCAGGTCATGCAGGCTTATGGTGTCTGGCAGGAAAAAAAGGTCTGCGGGAAGGTCTGCATGGGTGTGGTCCGCAGCAGCTATGTCATCGATGAGCAGGGTAATATTGAAAATGTGATGCCAAACGTGAAGGCAGACAGCAACGCGGAAGATATTCTCCGCTATCTGGCAGCCGATAAGTAAAAGCCGGTAGCCTGCTCGCTGCTTTCCGAAAGGAAAAAGCGCATCTTTCCACGCGGGAGGGCCCCTTGGGCTTTGCTCCCCCGGAAGGATGCGCTTTTTTCTGCCGGCTTAGTGCAGACGCTTGATCTGGATCACCTTACCCTGACTGATGCGGACGAAAAAGAGGCTGCGCGGCTCGGCTTCGATCCCTTTCCGGATGCTTTCGATCCCTCGTTCAAAGCTGCTGTCGTCCCATTTCTGATCCCGCTTTTCCACAGCATTCCCCAGTTGGGCTGTTTCTGCGGAAGGGCCGTTTCCGGCTGAAGCCGGGGATTTTGCAGCTTCGGCTGTTTTGCTGCCGGAGCCCAGACTGCTGTCTGCAGCAGCTTCATTTTCCGCTGCATGGCTGCTTCCCCTATCCTGCTTTTGTTCTTCCTGCAGATCAAGAAGCAAACCTTCTGCCAGGGGATAAAGGCGCTGCTGCAGGCGGTCATTGTAAACATAGGAGTCTCCGTACAGCTGCACGGAGTCGCTCAGTCGCAGCAGGCTTGTGCGGTTTTTTTCTGTCCGGGGAATCAGCTCTACCTCGTCCAGCATCACCGTGCGAGCCTGGCCGTTGATCTCCCGGATATAGGCATAGAGGCTTTCCGCCTCTGCCCCGGCCACCATAGTTCCGTTTTCGCTGTTTTCGGCTTCTCCCGCTTTACCGCAGCCGGAAGTGGACAACAGGAGCAGAAGCAGCAGCAGGGCCGGGATCCGGCCTGCCAATCCTTTCCTTTTTAGCTTTTTCATTGCTCGTCCTCCTTTTTCTTTGCTTTGCCTTGTCGGCTTTTCTCTGTCCGGCAGGGGATCAGAGGTAATCCAGCGGATCCTGGCATTCTCCCTGGATCCGCACTTCAAAATGAACATGAGGACCGGTGGAATTCCCTGTGCTGCCCACCAGCGCGATCCCTTCTCCCGCCCGAACCTGCTGTCCCTCTTCTACAAGCAGCCGGGAACAGTGGGCATAGAGTGTTTCCATACCCTCGCCGTGGTCGATCATTACTGTATAACCATAGGCATCGTTTTTCCAGCCGGCTTCCGTGACCAGGCCGCCGGCAGCAGCCTGCACGCTGAGGCCCGCCTCTGCGGCCAGATCCAGACCATAGTGAAAGGAAGAGCGCCGGGGGCCAAAGCGGGAGCTGATGCTTCCTGCCACCGGGTAGAAGAGCCTTTCCCCACGATGGGAAAGGCTGGCCAGTGCCGGAAGTGCCGCCCTGCTGCCGGGGATGACGGAGGTTTCTTCTCCCCGGGGAATGTGAAGCTCCATTCCTGCCCGCAGTCGATCAGCCCGCAGAGG
>JAUMYD010000111.1:0-4674 GCA_030528765.1 Bacillota bacterium | reverse complement strand
CCTGCACCGTTGTGCAGAAAAGCAGCTCAGAGGGGATGCGCAGCAGCTGCCCGGCCGGAAGGGCTTCCGCTGCCTCCAGGCTGTTTGCTGCCAGCAGCAGCTCGTGAGAGACGCCGGCTTTTTCGGCGATTTCCAGGCTGCTCTCCCCTTCTGCGCAGATATAATACTCCTCTGCCAGGGCCGGGGCTGCCGTGAAAGCCAGAGCCAACAGGGCGATGCCGCAGGCCAGGGCCTGATTCCCGGCAGAGGAAAAGGCCCGCTTTTCTTCTGATTTTTTCATTTCTTCCTCCTCTCTTGCCGAAGCAGAAGTTTGCTTTCGGCAATCTACAAGGCGAGTGTTCCCCGCCGGTTCTGCTTTTATGTATTTGCGATTGCTGTTTTCCGGGGGCAGAACAGCGAGCCGCTGCGGCCTGCCGAAAAAACAAAAAACAGAGATAAGCATGGATATGGAAGGATAATTTCCTACAGGAAGAGAATTCTTAAAACAATTTTTTTGCTCTGCCGCAATCGCCATTTTTGCTTTCGCAGCCAGCCCGCAGCGGCGGAGGCTTTCGGCCTGCCTGTGGATCGGCGGGCGGGGCTTTACCCTTGAAAACAGAGGTGTTTCAGTAGAATGAAGAAGAAAACGAAAGTTTCCTGCCTGCTTGCCGGGGAGGACGGGGTGCTTTCCCCTGCAGATAGATACAGGGCGCTGCTGGAGGCAGTGCCCCTCCCGGCTGAGGCTCAGAAGAAAGACTCCTCCGGCGGGGGAGGGCCCCTGCTTAAGCTGCAGCAACAGGCAGGGAAGCAATGATCAGCCGGGAGGGGGAAAAGCTTTTCGGCCGCTTTCACCCGGCAGTGAGCTTCCTCTATTTTGCCATGGTGATGCTCTATTCCGTGCTGCTGATGCACCCGATCTGCCTGGGGATCTCTTTTCTCAGTGCTTTTGCCTGTTCTTTACGGCTGAACGGGCGGCGGGCCCGGCGCTTTAATCTGTTTTTTCTTCTGCCCATGCTGATCATCTGCGCACTGATGAATCCGCTCTTTAATCACGAAGGCATTACGATCCTTTTTTATCTGCCCGGCGGCAGCCCCATCACTTTGGAAGCCCTCTGTTACGGCCTGGCCGCCGCTGCCATGCTGGCCACGGCAATCTGCTGGTTCAGTTGCTTCAATACGGTGATGAGCTCGGATAAGCTGATCTACCTCTTGGGGCGCATCATCCCCGGGCTTTCCCTGGTCATCTCCCTGTCCCTGCGTTTGGTTCCCCGCTTCAGAGAGCAGGCCGGGGTGATCGCCAATGCCCAGCGCTGCCTGGGGCGGGATATCTCCACCGGGAATGTCTTTCAGCGTATGCAGAAGGGATTTCGTATTTTTTCCATGCTGCTGAGCTGGGCGCTGGAAAATGCCATCGAAACAGCAGACAGTATGCGCAGCCGGGGCTATGGCCTGCGGGGGCGCACGGCCTTCGCCCTTTACCGCTGGGGCTCCCGGGATCTCCTGGCTTTATTCGCCGTGCTTTTCTGCGGGGGCTATGTGCTGATCGGGCAGCTGAGCGGTGGCTTTTATCATTCTTATTACCCCAGCCTTTGCCTGGGTGAAATGACTTTCTACAAGCTTTCGCTGCTGCTGGTTTTTGCACTGCTCTGCACAATGCCGCTCTTGCTTGAGGCCTGGGATTCTCTGGCCTGGCGCCGTAGCATGCAGCAGGCTTTTCCGGAGGAGGAAAAGGGAAGGCTTTGCGCCTGAGTACTTTTCCCGGCAACTGCAGCCGGGCTTTACTGTTTCGAAAATACAGGACACTAAGGGAAAGAGATGTATACATATTCACTGGAAAATTTCACTTTTTTTTATCCGGGACGGGAAAAACCGGCTCTGCAGAATTTGAACCTGGAGATCCCTGCCGGGGAATTTCTGCTGCTCAGTGGAAGCTCAGGCTGCGGGAAAACTACACTCCTGCGGCATCTGAAGCCTTCTCTTGCTCCTCATGGGGAAAGGAGGGGACAGATATTTTTTCAGGGCAAGCCCCTGCAGATGCTTAGTCAGCGGGAGGATGCCCAGTCCATTGGCTTTGTGCAGCAGAGCCCGGAGAACCAGATCGTTACGGATAAAGTTTGGCATGAGCTGGCCTTTGGCCTGGAAAGCCTGGGGATGGAAACTGCGGATATGCGCCTGCGCATCGCAGAGATGGCCAGCTTTTTCGGGATTCAGGAATGGTTTCGGGAGCCGATCCATTCCCTTTCCGGCGGGCAAAAGCAGCTGCTGAATCTGGCCTCTGTTATGGTGATGCAGCCTTCCGTTCTTATTCTGGATGAACCCACCAGCCAGCTGGATCCCATCGCTGCCCGGGAATTCCTGGATGTTCTGCTGAAGGTCAATCGGGAGCTGGGTGCAAGCATCATTCTCAGTGAGCATCGTCTGGAAGAGGTTTTTCACCTGGCAGACCGTGTGCTGGTGATGGAAGAGGGGCGCATTGTCAGCCTGGCTCCGCCCAGGCAGGCAGCAGAGGAGCTTCGCCGCCTGCAGCACCCTATGTTTGCAGCCATGCCTGCTCCTGTGCGGATCTGGTCTGCCGTGCCGGAGCCCGGTCCGGATTGTCCTCTGACCGTCCGGGAAGGACGGAATTGGCTGTCAGAGCGCAAGCAGCGTTTTCCGCTGGATCCGGATGCTATACCCCGGGAGGCAGAGCCCATCGGAGAGGGGAAGCCCATCCTGCAGGTGAGGGAAGCCAGCTTTCGCTATACGCAGGATTCGCAGGATGTGCTGCGGGATCTTTCCTTGCAGATCTGGCCGGGGCAGCTTTATGCCATCGTGGGGGGGAACGGTGTGGGAAAATCCACCACGCTTTCCCTGCTTTCCGGCCTGCGGCAGCCACAGCACGGGCAGGTGGAGCTTGATGGCCGACTGATCCAGCGCATTCCCCGGGAGGAGCTGTATTCGGGGCTGATCGCAGCTTTGCCGCAAAACCCCCAGTCTCTCTTCGTGAAAACAAGGGTGGAGGAGGATCTTTTCGAAGTGCTGGATCGCCGGGGCCTGAGCCGGGCCGAGCAGCGGAGCCGGGTGGAGGCGGTTTGCCATCTCTGCCAATTGGAGTCTTTGCTGGCCTTCCACCCCTATGACCTTTCAGGCGGTGAGCAGCAAAGAGCAGCTCTGGCAAAGGTCCTGCTGCTGGCTCCCCGTGTCCTTTTGCTGGATGAACCCACAAAGGGGCTGGATGCGCATTTTAAAAAGCAGCTGGCACAGATCCTTCATGCCCTTTGTGATCTGGGCGTGGCAGTGCTTATGGTCAGCCATGATATTGAGTTCTGCGCTGCCTATGCGGATCGTTGCGCCATGTTTTTCGACGGTTCTGTGGTGGCAGAGCACAGCCCACGGTGTTTTTTTTCTGAGCAGAGCTTTTATACCACAGCCGCGCACCGCATGGCCAAGCAGGAATTGCCCCGGGCCGTGCTGGCAGAGGATGTTGTGGCGGCAGCGGGCGGAAAGGCTTCCCCGGGAAAGACGGAGGATGCGATCCGGATCGATCAAAAGCTGAAGCGGCTCTTTTCCCCCATAGATGTGGTGGAGGAGGACTGCCACAGGGAGAAGAATGAAAGGCCGGCTTTTATCCGATCAGAGAAAAACAGCTTCCCGCAGCGAAAGCCCCTGAGCAGCAAGAGCAGGCTGGCCATCCTTTTGCTGCTGCTTTGCGTGCCCCTGACCATTCTGGCCGGGGTCTATCTGCTGGAGGATCGCCGCTATTCCTTCATCAGCATTTTGGTGCTTCTGGAAACAATGCTGCCCTTTTTTCTGGCCTTTGAGGGGCGAAAGCCTCAGGCCCGGGAGCTGGTGCTCATTGCGGTTTTGGTGGCGACAGGCGTTGCTGGGCGGGCTGCTTTTTATATGCTTCCCCAAGTGAAGCCGGTGGCGGCAATCACCATTATCGCCGGGATCTGCCTGGGGGGAGAAAGCGGCTTTCTGGTCGGCGCGCTTACAGCTTTCGTTTCCAATATGCTGATGGGGCAGGGCCCCTGGACGCCCTGGCAGATGCTGGGCTTCGGGCTGATCGGCTTGCTGGCGGGGCTGCTTTCCCGCTGGGGTTGGCTGCGGAACCGCCCCCTGCCGATCTGCATTTTTGGTTTTCTCAGCACATTTTTTATCTATGGGGGCTTGCTGAACCCAGCCTCTGTATTGATGTATCAGCCGCAGCCCACCTGGGAAATGATCCTTTCTGCCTATGTGATGGGCATTCCCTTTGACCTGCTCCATGCCGGGGGGACTTTTCTGTTTTTGCTGATTTTGGCCCGGCCTATGATCGAAAAGCTGGAACGGGTAAAACAAAAATATGGAGTGCTTTCCTAGCAGCCGGACCCCGGCTGCTTTTTTTTGACTGTGGATCATGCAGGAAAGCAGCTTCCGGCTCGGGAAGAATTCTTTTTGCCACGGAAAATGTATAAGCTCCCTCTTTCTGCACATACTGGAAATGCCACCAGCACTGGGAATACCTTTGCCAGTGTGCTCCCTGCAAAAAAGAAAACGCATATAGGAGGGAAGATGATGTTCAGCCAGAAAGAAATGTCCTTGCTGCAGGATCTGAAAAATGCAGAACAGATTTGCACGGAAAAGTACAGCAAATACGCGCAGCAGGCCAGTGCACCCCAGCTGCAGGATTTGTTCCTTTCCATCGCCCGGCAGGAGCAGCAGCATATGCAGAGC
>JAUMYD010000110.1 GCA_030528765.1 Bacillota bacterium | reverse complement strand
GCACAAAGGCGGCAGCATCCATCAGGGCTTTTCCCCGCCCAGCTTTTCACCGGGTCTGGGGTGATAGCTGTGCACAAAGGCGGCAGCATCCATCAGGGCTTTTCCCCGCCCAGCTTTTCACCGGGTCTGGGGTGATAGCTGTGCACAAAGGCGGCAGCATCCATCAGGGCTTTTCCCCGCCCAGCTTTTCACCGGGTGCGGGGTGATAGCCGCGCACAAAGGCGGCAGCATCCATCAGGGCTTTTCCTTCCGGCTGCAGCTGCTGCAAAAGCAGGCAGCCTTGGCCGCAGGCCACGGTGAGGCCCTGCTTGTCCGCGCTAAGGATGGTGCCGGGCGCAGCATCACTTTCCTGCTCCAGTACCCGGCTGGCGCGGATCTTCAGCCGTTTTCCCTGCCAGGTGCTGTGGCATCCCGGCCAGGGGGAAAGCCCGCGGATCTGGTCATGGATGGCCCGGGCCGGGCGGCTCCAATCGATGATCTCATGCTCCTTTTTCAGCAGGGGTGCATAGCTGGCGGCAGCGTGATCCTGGGGCCGGCGCTGTGCCGTGCCGGATTCCAGGGCTTCCACTGCATCCAGCAGCAGCTCCGCGCCTATTTCACGCAGGCGGTCATGCAGGGAGCCGGTCTCCTCCTCCGGGCCGATCTCCGTTTCCCGGCAGAGCAGCACATCCCCGCTGTCCATCCCTTTGTCGATATACATGATGCTCACGCCGGTACGGCTTTCCCCATTGAGGATGGCCCAGTGGATGGGTGCCGCACCCCGATAGGCCGGCAGCAGGGAAGCGTGGATATTGATGCAGCCAAGGGGCGGCATGGTGAAGAGCTCCTCGCTGAGGAACTGCCCATAGGCCACCACCACGAACAGCTCGGCCTGCAGGGCGCGGAGCTGCTCCAGCACCTCCGGGGCATTGATTTTTTCCGGGGTATAAACGGGTATGCCCAGCTCCAGCCCGCGGGCTTTCACCGGGGTGGGGCTGAGCTGCTTGCCCCGCTGACGGGGGCGATCCGGCTGGCTGTAGATGGCCGGCACCTCATGGCCGGCTTCCAGCAGCCGGTTTAAAGGCAGGACCGCGAAATCCGGGCTGCCCATATAAACGATACGCATAGGCTTCTCCTGAACACAACGGCAGGCGCTTTGCCTGCGCTGTGCTGCTGCCCTTTGCAGCGGCTTTTGTAGTATTCTCCGTCGGGGGGCGTCTTAATCGCGGACTTCCTCCAGCATTACATCGGTGAAGAGCTTGCCTTCCAGGTGGTCGATCTCATGCTGGAAGATACGGGCCAGCATGCCGCTGGCGCTGAGCTGAAAGGGGTTGCCAAAGCGATCCTGGGCTTTGATCTTGATCTTGGTGGCGCGCTGCACGCGGCCGCCCCGATCCGGAACGGAGAGGCAGTATTCCGTGGCGATGGCAGAGCCATCCCGCTGGGTGATGACCGGGTTGACCATTTCAAAGAAACCATTTTCCCCATCGTCCACCACGATGAGCCGCTTGCTGATGCCAACCTGGGGGGCTGCCAGGCCCACGCCATTGGCTTTATACATAGTCTCCTTCATATCGTCCAGCAAGCTGTGGAGGCTGCTGTTGAAGCGACGGACTTCCATCGCTTCCTGATGCAGCAAAGGATCTTCTTCTGTGATGATTTCGCGTATTTCTGCCATGTTTGGCCTCCTGATACATAAAGTTTTACATTCTATTATATAACAAATATGCTGCAGATAGCAATGCTTTTTCCCAAGAAAGCGTCTTTGCCTTTGTATTGCCTGAAAACAGTTCTTCTCACAAGTCTGCTTCAAGCGAACTTGTGAGAAGAACCGGGAAACTTTAAATCATGGACAGGTGTTTTTATCTCAGGCCGCAGCCCTGGTTTTGAGAAGCATCGACCCAAAGCATTGCCATTGCGAGGCGGGCAAGCTGTGGGCTTGCCACTGCAAGACCCGGCTTGGCAGCGTAGCGATCTTCAAGCCGGGTTTCCGCAGAGAGAACAGCCCGATAAACAGCCCCTTTCTTGAAAGAAAGGGGCCCGAACTTTAATCCTTGGACGCTGCTTCTCTCTCACGAAGAAGATCGGACGCTAAAGTTTTTTGACCCAGTTTTTTCAAAAAAGTGGAGACGCTGCCCTTGCTCTGCGCCAAAATCCACCCGCACTACATCATAGCCAGCGGATCAATATCGATGGAGATCAGGCATTCCTTTGCTGCCCGCTCCCGGCTTTGCAGCTTTGCCCACTCCCGCTCGATGCAGCTGCCTGCCCGGAGCACATCCCCGGTTTTCAGGATCAGCTGCCGACGGTAACGATCCTTGATCCTGCTGAGAGGTGCGTCTGCCGGGCCGCAAAGCTCATCTTCTTCCCGTAGCAGGGGCTGCAGGGCTTCCCCCAGAAGATTGGAGACCGTGATCAGCTTCCCCTGATCCCTGGCACTGAGCAGCACGTGGATCAGATGGGAGAAGGGCGGGTAGGCGTGAAGCTGCCGCTGCAGCAGCTCTTCCCGGTAAAATCGCTCATAATCCCCCTCAGCTGCAGCCCGGATGGGGCCTGCCTCCGGGGTATAGGTCTGAATGATGGCCATGCCCTGCCTGTCCCGGCGCCCGGCTCTGCCGATCAGCTGGGTGATGAGCTGGAAGGTGCGCTCCCCGGCCCGCCAATCCGGCAGATTCAGCAGGGTATCCGCCGCCACAACCGCAGCCAGCTCCACCCGGGGGAAATCCAGCCCCTTTGCCACCATCTGGGTGCCCACCAGCATATCCAGCTCCCCGCCGCGCATGGCCTGGAAGATGCGCTGGTGACTTCCCCGTTCCTCCATCACATCGCTGTCCAGCCGGGCGATGCGGGCCTCCGGGAAGAGGCGGGTCAATTCATCCACCACCCGCTGGGTGCCGATGCCGAAATGACGGATGTGCCGGGAGCCGCAGACCGGGCAGAGCTCCGGGGGACGAAGCCGCCGCCCGCAGTAATGGCATTTCAGCTGCCCGCCGTAGGAAGCTTCGTGATAGCTCATCGCCACATCGCAGTGGGGGCAGCAAAGCACATGGCCGCAATCCCGGCAGGAAAAGTGCTGGTAATAGCCGCGCCGGTTCAGAAATAGAATGCTCTGCCCGCCCCGGGAAAGGGTCTGGCTGAGCCCGTCCAGCAGCGCCCGGGAGAAGATCAGCCGGTGCCCGGCCCTGAGCTCCTCCCGCATATCCACCAGCTGGATCTTGGGCAGGGGTGCCGGGTGATAATGGGCTGTGAGCTGCCCATAGGCATAATCCCCCTGCTCCGCGTGGTAGCGGCTTTCCACATCCGGGGTGGCGCTGCCCAGGACGATCTGGGCCCCGGCCAGCTCCGCCCGGCGAATGCCGGTCTGCACTGCGGAGAAGCGGGGCGTGTTGTCCTGCTTATAGCTGCTTTCGTGGGCCTCGTCCAGGATGAGCAGGCCCAGCTTCGGCACCGGAGCAAAGACCGCAGAGCGGGCTCCCACCACGATGCTGTAGCGCCCTTCCGCAATGTCCTGCCAGATCTGCCGCCGTTCTGCCGGGCGCAGACCGCTGTGGAGCAGGGCCACCGGCTGATCCAGACGGCGGCTGAGCATATCCAGCATCTGGCTGGAAAGGGCGATCTCCGGCACCAGCAGGATGCTTTGTTTTCCGGCAGCCAGAGCTTTTTGGATCAGCCGCAGATAGATCTCCGTCTTTCCGCTGCCGGTTACACCGTGCAGCAGATAGGGGCGCTGCTGCCCCTGCCATTCCCGGCAGATGTCCTCGTATACCCGGCTCTGCTCTGCATTCAGCTCCGTGGCCTGGGTGAGCCAATCCTCTTCATCCTGATCCAGTCTGCGGCTTTCCCGCAGCAGCAGCCCGGCCTGCTCCGCGGCCCGCAGGAAGCTCAGGGAAAAGCCGGCCTGCTGCAGGCTCTGCTGATCCATCTCCCCCTGCTGCTGCAAAAGCTCTGCCAGCTGCTGGCGCTTTGCGGTCTTTTTACAGCCCTGCCAGTTTGGGCTGAGGCGGAAATAATCCCGGCGGAAGATTTTCGGCGGCTGCCCGGAAAGCACCATGCCTGCAGGAAGCATGGCCTGCAGAGCCGCTGCCCGGGAGCAGCAGTAATACTCCGCCACCCAGGCAGAAAGCTGCAACAGCTCCTGGTTAAACAGAGGCCGGGGGGAGAGCAGATCGGCCACATCCTTCAGCTGGAAGCCCTCCGGTTCCTCCCCATGGATACGGATGATGACCCCTTCCAGCCGCTCCCGATTGAAGGGGATTCGTACCAGCATGCCCACCTCTGCCTCTGCCTGCAAATGGCTGGGGATGCGATATGTAAAGACCCGGTCTACTGCCGGGCTTTTGCGATTGATGATGATGTCGGCAAATTGTTTCATAGAAAGACTCCTTTAAATCAATTATAGCATATTTGTCGGCGGATACCAAATCCGGGATCCCCGGGAAGGAAGCGGAGCCTCTGGGCAGAGCAGGGGAGCGCTTCGTCAAAGATCCGCTGCCGGCAGAGGGGGCTTTCCCGTCGGCCCGGGAAAGCAGGCAGCCCGGGTTTTTCTGCTCAGGCTTTTGGCCGGAATACGAGGGCAATGAGAAAGCCAAAGATCACCGCTCCGGCAACGCCGGTGCTGACTGCTGTCAGCATCCCGCTGAAAATGCCGATAAAGCCTTCCTTTTCCACAGCCTCCAGAGCACCCTGCACCAAGGTATTGCCGAAGCTGCTGATGGGAAGCTTCGCGCCGAAGCCGGCCCAAGCTACCAGCTTATCATAGAGACCCAGTCCGCCCAGAAGAGCCCCGGCAGAGACCAGAATGCTCATGGTGTGGGCTGGGGTCAGCTTTGCCAGATCAAAAAGCAGCTGCCCCAGCAGGCAGATCCCTCCACCCAGCAGAGCAGCTTTCAGCAGCTGCAGCCAGAGATCAGCAGACATCTGCAGCCCCCCTTTCCAGTACGATGCTGTGGGCAATGCCGGGTATGCTTTCCTTCTGCTGGTTGGAAAGGGGGGAGAGCAAGGCTCCGGTGGCGATCAGCAGCACCCGGCTCAGTTTCCCCTCCCGGATCTGCCGGAGGATATGCCCAAAGCCCACTGCCGCAGCACAGCCGCAGCCGGAGCCGCCTGCAAAGACACTGGTATCTTCTCCGTAGAGCAGCAGACCACAATCAGCAAAGCGGTCTTTTTCGATGAAGATCCCCCGTCGCTGCAGCAGCTCCAGCCCAATGTCTGCGCCATAGCGGCCCAGATCCCCGCTGAGGATCAGGTCATAATCCTCCGGCTGCCGCTGCCAATCCCGCAGGTGTCGCTCCAGTGTGTCCGCAAAGGCCGGAGCCATGGCCGGGCCCAGCTGAAAGGGATCCCGAAGCTGATAATCCAGCACTCGTCCCAGCGTGACGCCGCTCAGCCTTGCCCGGGAAGCCCCCCGGCCGGAAAGGAGCAGCGCCCCGGCAGCGGTGGCTGTCTGCTGGCTGTAGGGGGGCTTCTGGCAGGCATATTCATTGGGGTAGCGGAATTGCCGTTCTGCGGTGCAGGTGTGGCTGCTGCTCAGCACCATTGCGTTTGCCACTGCTCCGGAAGCCACGGCCAGTGCCGCCATGGACAGAGCCGCGGCAGAGGTGGCGCAGGCAGAAAAGATGCCCAGAAAGGGGGCACCCAGGCTGCGGGCAGTGAAGCCCGTGGGGGTGAGCTGATTGAGCAGATCCCCGCCGCAAAAAAATTCCAGCTGCTCCGGGCAAAGCCCGGCCTTTTCCAGCGCGATGCCGGCTGCCTTCATCTGCAGCTGCTGCTCGGCCTTTTCGAAGCTTTTTTCTTTCATGTGCAGATCCGGAAAAATATGATCCATATCCGGGCCCAGGGGGCCGTGTCCTTCCTTTGGGCCGCAGACCGCAGCGGAGCCGATGATGGGCAGCCCGGGTTCAAAGCGCCAGCTTCGTGGAGATAAGCTTTTGATTTCCATGGTTTTGGATATCCTCTCTTTCGCTGATTCAGTCATTAGAGGGCAGGGAAAAGCAGGGAGAGCAGGGAAACGAAAAAGGCACTGCTGATGCCGAAAACGATCACTGCACCGGCCAGCTTGAAGCTGTTACAGCCACAGCCCAGCACCAGCCCCTCGCTGCGGTGTTCCAGCATGGCGGCGGCCACGGAATTGGCGAAGCCGCTGATGGGAACAGCCAGGCCCGCGCCCAGCTGCTGCCCCAGCTTGTCATACCAGCCCAGGCCGGTAAAGAGTGCCACCAGGCCGATGACGCAGAGCAGCACCAGGCTGCTGCGGCTTTCTTCATTCAGGCCGCTGTATGCAGCCAGCAGGATCTCAAAAAATTCTGCCCCTGCGCAGAGCAGGCCGCCGCTGAGAAAGGCAGACAGGCAGTTTTTCCCCAGTCGTTTTCCGGGCAGCTTTTCCCGAAGAAGCTGGGAAAAGCCGGGCTCCGGCTGTGCGTTTTTTTTCATAAAAAAACCTCCTTTGGCCGCAGTATGTGCGTCCAAAGGAGGATGTATGCAGAGATTTT
>JAUMYD010000109.1 GCA_030528765.1 Bacillota bacterium | reverse complement strand
TGGACCTGAAGCAGTTCAATCGCTGGCCGCTGTCATGGTTTCCACTGATCATCAGCACCGGGATTCCATCCTGAGACATTCCACTGAGAAAATCATCCAGCAGACCCACAGCATCTGTGGCAGGCAGGCTTTTATCATAAACATCGCCGGCCACCACCAGAGCATCTGCACGATGCTCCCGGGCAAGCCGGCGAATCTCCTGCAAAATAAATTCCTGATCATCCAGAAGGGAGAATTCATGCAGGCGTTTTCCGATGTGCAGATCACCGGTATGCAACAGCCGCATCTACATCACCTCATTTTTCGGCTTACTGTTTGCGAGCCAGGGAATATTCATCATTATACATATAGTATGGGCAATCCCGCAGACCGCCCTGAAGAAAATTTCCCATCTCATCCTGATCCAGGCTCACCTGGCAATAATATTCATCGTAATCCTCATCATAACAAAAATTGCTGCAGCTTTCGCACATGCCGCTTCGTTTTTGCATAATGCCTCCTTTCTGCCGGTGGAGCTTAATCCACCGGCTGAACAGAATAACGCAGCAGCGCGGAAAAATGCGGGTTTTCGCGCTTGAAAAAGCGGATCACGCGCTCCATAACGCGGCAGCTGTTCTCATAATTGCTGCTGGGCAGCATAATGATATACTGCGCCGGACTATAACGGGAAAAAACATCTCCCTTACGCAGAGATCTCTGAATCAGCTTCTGCAGCTTTTCCATGCAGAAATTCAGCTTCTGCAAAGGAAGCTGCTCCCCGAAAACATCCTCTGCCGTCAGCAGGCCCAGATAGGTATCCACACCGTTCCGGGAAGCGGAACGGGCCCAGATGCGATAAATATCTTTAAAGAATTCATATTCGCAGAAGAAGGCCCCTCCTCCTGCTTCATGCTCCCGTAATTGTTCTTTGATCATACTGAGATCATCTTCTACCGCATGGGAGGTCTTGACGACCTGCCGGTAAAGGGACTGCAGCGTTTCCGAAGGGCGGCGGTTGGATTTCGAGAAAAAATGATTCATCGCCTGCTTATAGCAAAGCATAGCCTGCTTGGGATTCCCCACTGCCAGCAGGGATTCGATTTGGTATTGGTACAACTCCTCATCATAAGCATCGAACCGCAGGGCACCCCCGCAGATCTCCAGGATAAGCCGGTATTCCTTTTCCTCCCGCAGCAACCGCAAAAGGGCATGTATGGCCTGGTAATACATCTGCTGGTATTCCCGCCTTTTTTCCTGAACCCAGAAATCAGAAGCCTGCTTCGGCAGGAAATCCCCCTTATAAAGCTGCACCAGCTGCCGATAGCTGCAGATCCTGCTGCCCTGATCATGCGACGAGTTCCCTTTTTTATAGGCGTTTTGCAGCTGCTCCACATCCAGCCAGCAAGGGATTTCCGCATTCCAGGAATATCCTTCTCCTTCCCGCAGAATGAGCCGCTGGCCAAGCCCCTCTTCCAGGCGATCCAAAAAGCTCCGGGCTCTGTGCAGCAAAGATTTCAGGGAATTCAGCCGCTTCGGGCTGGGCGTTTCCTGATCCCACAGCAGGCGGATCAGTTCATCAATGGAGATGACATTCCCCCGGAAATAGATCAGATACGCCAGGAGGGACCAGACCTTCTGGGAGCGATTCTCGCTATCGCTGATCTGCAGGCCGCCAAGGGAAATACAAAAGCCACCAAACATAGTGATGCTCAGTTCCTGGCTTGTGTCCGTTGTTTTTGCAATTTGCATATTCATAGAAAACCCCTTATTTTTCCATCCAAAAACGTGCTCAAAAAATCCCGTCGGCTCTTTCCCGAGAAAACCAAGGCAACACAGGGGAAGGCCTTTCGCTTCTTCGCCCGGCTCTGCTTCCTGCTGCAGTGAAAGGCAGAGCAACAGGAAGCCGCCAACGAAGCTTCCCCAAATCAATAATTTACGCGAATACTCTTCTGCAATCAAAAGCTCCCCGCATGCTGCACAAAAATCTTCCGGGCAAGCACCCTGAAGGGGAAAATTTTCAACAAAAGGAGCCCTCCCGGAGGGGATCCGGGACAGGCTCCTTTCTACCTTTCTTCCTTTCTGCGCTTAGCCTCGATGAATATCTGATTTGGATTTCTATGTTCGAGCTTTCTGTTTTACCTTACTTCGCTATCTTACTTCTCCACTCATTTTCCGGCAGGCTGCGCCTGCGCAGGAAGAAGGGCTAATCTCTGCTGCCCACCTGGAAATTGACGGCCTTCGCACCCTTGCTTTCCTGGCCGAATTCATAATCCTTTCCGGGCAGGATCGCATTGAGGATGACACCGACCAGGGCACCGGTAGCCAGGCCGGAAAGGCTGATGGTGACTTCGCCGATGGTGAAAACGATGGCTTCTGCTTCCAGGCCATATTTAATACCAACGGAAAGGACCATGATCAGCGCAGCAATGATCAGATTACGGCTCTTGGTGAAATCCACATTGTTTTCAACCACATTGCGAACACCCACTGCAGAAATCATACCATAGAGGATAACGCTGACACCGCCCAGTGTAGCCACAGGCATGGCATGCACCAGCTCGCTGAATTTCGGGCAGAAAGACAGGATGATCGCAATGATCGCAGCCAGGCGGATCACGCGGGGATCATAAACCTTGGTCAGGTTCAGCACACCGGTGTTTTCACCATATGTTGTATTGGCAGGAGCGCCAAAAACGGCAGCAACAAAGGTGGCCACGCCATCACCCAGCAATGTCCGGTGCAGGCCCGGATCTTCCAGATAGTTCCGGTTGCAGGTGGAGCTGATGGCGCAGATATCACCGATGTGCTCCGTCATAGTTGCCAGGGAGATGGGAACGATGGTGAAGGCAGCTGCTACCAGCATCCCGGGATCCACATTTCCTGCCAGAGAAAAAAGAGAATTCTCCATGGAAGGAAGGCCCAGCCAGGCGGCTTCCTTCACGGCGGTGAAATCCACATTTCCGGTGAAGGCAGCAACAACATAAGAAACCACAACCCCCAGCAGCACGGGAATGATCTTCGTCATGCCCTTGCCCCAGATATTAAAGACGATGATAACAGCCAAAGCCAGCAGGGCCAGCCACCAGTTATCGTTGCAATTCTGCAGGGCACTGCCGCAGAGGCAGAGGCCAATGCAGATGATGATGGGGCCCGTGACCACTGGCGGGAAAAAACGCATAACGCGATTCACCCCAAAGCCGCGGATCAGGCCGGCCAGAATGAAATAAAGGATCGAGGAACAGGCTACACCAAAGCAGGCATAGGGCAGCAGATTGGTGACACCATCATTGGGAAAAGCAAAATAAGCAGCCAAAAAGGCAAAGGAGGAACCCAGGAACACAGGAACCTTCCCTTTTGTCAGCAGGTGAAAAAGCAGAGTACCAAAACCGGCAAAGAGCAGTGTGGTGGAAACAGATAAGCCGGTGAGAACAGGGACCAGAACCGTGGCGCCGAACATGGCAAAAAGGTGCTGAAAGCCCAGTACCAGCATTTTACCGCCGCCCAGACTGCGGGCATCATAGATACCATCATTTCCCAGGGCAGGCTGAGCTTGCTTCTTTTCGTTCTTTGTAGCCATAAAATCCTCCTTTACAAAATCAATAAGTGCAATAAGTATACAATAAGTATATATAAAGAAGACCTTGAAACCTTATTACTGTGATAATTTTTCTTTCATATACATATCCACTACATATCCACGCTTACATATCTACGCTGTTCTGCCCATCGATTTACTGCAATCGAAGGGAACAGGTCCCTGCCCGGAGGTGGGCATATTTTCCTGCATGACCGGCAGAGAGGGAAGGCGCCCTGCAGCCCCGATCCACCCACACTGCCGCCTGGATACGGGCCGACAGCTCCAGATCCATAAGTGCAGTCATGGAAAAGCAAAGCCTCGGCCTGCCATGAAGCTAGCAGCAGGATCCGCTTCCCATTCAGAACAAGCGGCCTCCTACCATTCACCACTACGGATAGTTTCAGCAATTTGCCGGGCTGTAGCTCCCCGGCGGAAGCTCTTTTGCGCCCCGCTTCCGTCCGCTGATTTGAACAAAGCTTCGTTGCAGTGTCTTATTGTGCTCCGCTTTCCTCCGCAGCCCGCCGCAAAGCACTGTCTGCAAAAAAAACGCCTTGCCGGAGGACAAGACGCAATCGCCGGCTGAGCCGGCAGCTTTATAAGAATCTTGTCAGCATCACAGTACCAACTTAAAGATATTTTTTGTATATTATACATTTTCAAACAGGCTTCGTCAAGCGCACAGGGAAAAAAACTCAAAAAAACTGTCCCGGAAAAGGCTTTTGCCCTCCGGGACTTTTCTTTAAGGTCTGATATGCAGTTGAAAAACGGATCTTCTTTCATCCCCAGCCGGCGTATCAATATGCAGACTGGGCAGGCCCACCGCTCTGCAGCGATGTCTTTCCACAGCAGGGGCTTCTTCCCCGCTTCTCTCCATCGGAGCTGCCGGGGCTTCGGCCTTCCCGCTGCCGCCCCGGAGAGCAGGAGCTTCTTCCCCGCTTCTCTCCATCAGAGCTGCCGGGGCTTCGGCCTCCTTTCCGGAAGCAGGAAAAATTTCCGAAGCGATCTCCTTCTCTTCTTTTTCGCAAAAATCTCTTGCCCGCAGAGAATCCCCCCAGGAAAAGCTGAGCCTGGGATCACTGTGGGGGCTATCCTCCCCCAGCGCTTCCCACAGCACCTCTGCAAGCGCTTTGGGATCCGCTTGCAGCTGCCCATCCTGATAATAAATCCGCCCCTGCCCAGGTCGCTCCGGGGAATCGAAGCGCATCCGCAGCACCACGCCCTCCCTCAGTTCCTCATCGCCTACTTCCACAGCTTCCGCAGGCTCTTTCCCAGGCATCCCGTCAGCCTTCTCTACAAGGGCCTCCCCACAGGTGGATGCTTCCCCGGCTTTTTCCCCGGCAGCATCCTGCGCAGAGGCCTCCTCCGGCATATCTTCCTCCACCTGCTGCTCCTCGATCCGCCGCCACAGCTGCTGCGCTGCTGCTGCGGTCTGTTCTGCCGTATCCACCAGATGCTGAATGCGTGCCTCCATAGCGGGTGCAGCTCCGTCCTCCGGGCCTCCGCTTCCTTTCTGTTTCCTCTGCTGATCCTGCTCCATAGTCCCTCCCCCTACTTTCTCTTCCTGCTTTCCCCCGGATGCAGCTCTTTTTCTTTGCCGCACCAGTTCCCGGGAAAGTGCTGCCTCCTTCAAAAATGCATCCGGGAAGCCCTTCACTTCCTCTGCCTTCTGCTGCGGTTCCCAGCTGAGCAGCAGGCTACCTTCCAGCTCAATGGCATTGCTGGCCACCATGAACCACTCCAGATTCCGCAGCTGCGGCTGATAGCTGCCGGGCTGCAGAAAGGGCAGCTCCTCCCCGCTGCCACAATCCAGCTCCACAGGAAGAGTCAGCAAAGCCTGCCATGCCTTCCCCGGCCCGGCAGGCCCTGCAAAAAGGCTGCTCTGCACCGGAGGAGCTGCATGGTATTCGATCAGAACATCCACATCCCCCGTGCAACAGCAGCTCTGGCCTGTATAATGACATCGCAGCCGGGAAACATCCATGCGCAGGCCATCCACACAGCCGATGGCCGGAGAACCGGCCGGCAGGAGCAGGGTTCGGGCAAAGGGAATGATCTTCTCCGCCATAAACAAACCTCCTTAGCTTTCTCCAATGTATGCGGGGACCGGATGAAATATACCCAAGGAAAAAAGCTCTCCGGGCCGGGAAACTGCTTTCTTTTAGCCTTCGCATAAGCAGCCGGATTTATGTAAAGCCGAAGGGAACGCCCTTCAGAAAAAGAACAGCAGGCTTCCCGGAGAAGAAAAAGAAGAGGCAGGTTTTCCTGCTGCAAAAAGGCGGGCAGGAGCAGGCACAAAGGACATTTAATTATTCTTCCCGGGAAATAATCACTTTACCCAGCTACGAATAGGCTTTTCCAAAACTCATGAATAGCTGGAAAACACTTGACGGCAGACTTTTTGCATGATATTGTGTTTAAGGGATAGATTGTCTTTTTAAGGATACGTCCCAGAAACCTATATTTTGGCTCCGATCTCTTCAACCTAAAGCTTCTGCCATGGTTCCTGAGACGGTAGAGTATGAGGGGAAACGCTCATGCTTCCTGTTGGGAAGGAGCCTCGCATGGTCGTTCTATATCTGTATACTTGTGATTCAGCGTTTTTGTACGCACAAAGTATAGGAATTTTTCGACATTCTGCGGTGTGACTTCCCAAAGTCACACCGCTTTTTGTTTTATTTTGGAGTGTTTTCTGCACTCTTCGTTCTTCTCCCGATGCACCCTGCATCAACAAAAGTAAAAATCAAAGCACACAGCAAAACAAATCAAGGAGGTATTATCAATGGCTTTGCGTAAAATGTGGCTGAACATCAACGGGGCCAACCGTATGTTCATGTGCGAAGCGGATGAAAAGCTCTCTGACGTTCTGCGTCGTTTGGGCTGCACCAGCGTCAAGGTAGGCTGCGACGTGGGCGTC
>JAUMYD010000108.1:5199-6472 GCA_030528765.1 Bacillota bacterium | reverse complement strand
AGTAGAACAGCAGGCGATGCTGCATAGCTACCCCTTGCCGCTTGGCATCCCGCCAGTCCCGGGCAAAAGCCCATGTTCTTTTTTCCCTATTCGCTGCGCCGCGAAGGTGATCAGGCTTTCTTTTGCTCATCTGCTTATTTCCCCATAACATCCTTAAATTCCTGATAATTCATCGTAATAAGCTGCTCGAGCAGCTCTTTATCATTCCCACCTGCTTCCAGATAGGCATTTCTTCCCCGAAGAAGCTGACGGCGGATGTTTTCTTCAAAGGCAGTTTCGATCTCCAGATAACTTTCCAGCTTTGGTGCAGTATAGAATTTGTAGGCAGACTGCGTATCCAGATAGGCCCGGTAAAGCTCGATATATTTCTCTTCATTTAAGGCGTTGATCTGCCGGGAAAGCTCCTCCCTGAAAGCCTCCTGCACGACCGGCATATAACCGGTTTCCACCACAAAGCTGGTGTTGCATTCCGGCTCGGTCAGCCACTTCAAAAAAGTGATGGCTGCCTGCTCACGTTCGGGCGTAGATCGGACTGTACACATCCCCGCGCCCCGCTGCATCACGAGGGAATCGCCCCCCACAAAAGTAGGACAGGGTAAAACGATCAGCTCCACATTTTCTGATGTATTATCTGCGTAGATCACTTCATTTGAGAAGTAGAGCACACTGGCAGAGGAGGCAACGCAGACAATGCTTTCCCCTGTTCGAAGGGGCTCTGTAGCATAGCCAGTCTGCAGCCACAGCCCCCCGGAAAGAGCTGCCCTGGCATAAGGCTGCCAGATTTTCTCAAAGGCAGAGCCAAAAGACAGCTTCTCTCCATCAAAAAAATCTTCGCCCAGGGACTCCACCCCTACCTGAAAATAATTGAAATGAAAATCATGAACGAAAAGGGGGATGCTGTCATTGGGTATATCCGGAGTCTGGGCATCTGTCCACTGGGCATATTTACATGCTGTATCAAAAAGCCCCTCCCAGGTTTTCAGATCATCCAGTGATGCACCAGTGGCATCAGCAAAGCGATCAAAACCTGTTTTGTTCACAAACATCAGCTCCGTGGATTTTGCCACAGGCAGGATCAGCAGGCGATCATTCACCATTCCCTCCTCCAGAAATTCCGGGATAAAGCAATCCAGCTCTTCCTGTGTGAAATGATCCCTGTAATCCAGCAGAACGCTTTCGTCCGGCATTGCCAAAATTGTTTTCGGGTAGGCAACAAATATATCCGGCAGCCCCGGGGCACCGGGATTTTTATTTGCAGCCGCGAGAATATCCT
>JAUMYD010000108.1:0-5189 GCA_030528765.1 Bacillota bacterium | reverse complement strand
TTATGTATATTATTGTTATTGGAGACCATAGTGACCTCCACTTTTATGCCTTCCTCTTTACCCAGGGTATTATTAAAAACCTCAATAAGATCATTCAGCGGAGAATCCGTCTGTGCGCCATAAACATGCCAGAGACTGATCGTAATCGGATGCTCTGCATCCCCCGTGTAGCCTCCACATGCGGTGAAAAGCAACTGCAAGGCAGCAAGCAGCACGATCAAAACAAAAAGCCGTTTTCCTTTCATATCTCCCTCTCCCTTTGTTTTTTCCTGTTCGGGCAGCCGTGCTTTCCCGGCTGACTGCTTTCCCCTTCCTTCCCTTATTCGGCTTTTTCCGGTTCCGCCAGATCCGGCTGCCGCAAAACTCTGCCGCAGGTGGGACAAAAGAATACATCACTGGAAACTACAGTATCGCAATCCGGGCAATACAGGTGATAGGATTTATAGAGCTCAAAGAGGGTCTCCCGTGGGAGCACCGCACCGCAAAATCCGCAGAGGCTCTCCTTCGCCCTGCAGGTTTTTCGGCAGACCCGACAGACCTTCGTCTGCTTCATAGCCTCCGGGCCGAAACCAAAGCGAGTCATCCCTGCCAAACGCAATTTTTCTTCCTTACTCATCCATCTAACCTCCCACATGAAGAAGACGGGCCCCGCATCTTGGACAGTATCGCAGTGAAGGAGAAAGCCGCTTCCCACAACGGTGACAAAAATTCGGCATATCCTCCCAGGGGGCGCAGGCTACACATTCCAAAACATCTGCATTATACATAACATCTGAAACCCAATTCCCACATTTGCTGCAAAGATTAAACTGCGCTTTCCCTTCCTGTTCCCAGGATATCCTCACAGCTTCTTCTGGGTCTTCCGCAGGAACCGGTGCGCAACAGCACAGCAGAGCCCCGGAAGCAGCACAAAAGAAGGAAACGCGTATTCCTTCCGGACTATCTTCAATTTTGTAATTTGCTGTTTTTTGTATAAAATGCATCACTTAGCCTCCCCCGGAAAACAAGGCTTCCGGAAAATTTGTTCCTGCTGAGAAATCTTGATACGGAGAAAACTCTGTGTTATACTTACATCTATATAGGCTACTTTTTGCGACAGAGCAGCCCGCGCCCGGTAGGGTTCTTCCTGATCTGCCGAACGAAAAATTTATTTGTATCCACACTCCCATTTTTTCTGATTTTAGCGGTTTTACAGGCATTTGTCCCCATCAAATCCGCTAAAATTGAGGGGAAATGGACTATTTTTTTGAAAAACCCCTTATTTTTTCAGCGACGAAAACCATCCAGGAGGATATAACAAATATGAAAAATAGATTCCTTTTGCTTCTGTCTTTTCTGCTTTTAGGGCTTCTTTGTGTTGGCTGTGCAGAGCAAACAGAGCTTTCCCCGGAGCATCCTGTCACGCTCAGCATGTGGCACGTTTATGGGGAACAGGCCGATTCTCCCATGAATCGCTTAGTTTCTGAATTCAACGAGGGCCTTGGAAAAGAAAAGGGTATCATCATTGATGTGACGGCGATGACCAGCACCTCAAAAATCGGCAATATGCTTCTGGATGCCCAGGCCGATAAACCGGGCGCCGGCGCCATGCCAGATCTCTTTTCCTGCCACACCAGCACTGCCACTGCATTGGGCGCAGCTAGTCTGCTGGATTGGAGTGACTATTTTTCTGAAAAAGAGCTTTCTCAATTTGTAGAAGGATTTATTCAGGACGGCATGCTGGATGAGCGCCTCGTAGTCTTCCCAATTTCGAAATCAACCTATGCCCTCTTCATCAATGGCTCTCAGTTTGAGCGTTTTTCTGCAGATACAGGCGTGGATTATGATGATCTTTCCACTTGGGATGGCTTTTTCTCAGCTGCTGCTCAGTATTACAGCTGGTCCGGAGGGAAGAGCTTTTGCGCTCTGGATTATCTCATTCGTCATGTAGAGCTGGAGGTTCTGGCAAAAGATGGCAGGCTTTATTCCGAAGATGGCTGGTATGACTTTGAAAGCAGCACACTGAAAGAGTCATGGATGTCCTTTGCCCGTGCCTTGGTTCAGGGACATATTTCCGTATCCGATCTTTATGCCAATACGCAGGTAATGACCGGTGAGACGCTCTCCGGCATTGGTTCCACCGCAGCGATCCTCTATTTTAATGATAAGGTTACCTACCCAGACAACAGCTCCGAACCCACGAACCTGCAAGTCCTCCCCCTGCCTAAAAGCGTAGGGAAGGAAGGGCTGATGCCTCAGACCGGTGTTGGGCTCTGTGCATATAAAAGTAGCACACAAAAAGCAGAGGCAGCTTCCGTCTTTGTTCGTTGGCTTACGGAAAGCCAGAGAAATCTGGATTTCGTAGTCGATACCGGATATATGCCCGTAAACAATGGTGCCTTTGATGCGATCGAGGACTATGACTTCCCCAATGAAGGCTATGCAAGCCTCTACTCTGCCATGAAATATATGCGCGAAAACTACACGGCTGTGATTCGCCCAAATTATGCTGATTTCTATGAAAGAGTAGATGCTCTTTATGTGGGGTTGCGTCAGCTTTTGCCCGAACTTCATCACCGTGCCAAGCAGGGAGAAGACATAGAACAGCTGGCAGAGGAGACTTGGGTGCTCTTTTCTTCCATTAAATGACACCTATGATGCTTTCCTTCTTGAAAACGCATTGGAGGCAGCAGCACGAAATATTTTACCCGCTTTACCCGTAAAGCGGAAAACAGAGGAATTTTTATGCGCATAAAACTCCCGGATTTTTCCAGCTTTAAATGGGGGCTTCGACAAAAGCTTTATAGCTATATGCTGCTGCTTGCTTTGATTCTTCTGCTAACGCTGGCTTCCGCACTCTTTCTTTTTGGCCCCTTTAGCAGCGTGCAGAAGGATATTTCCGAAACGCTGAGCCTGCAAATGGAATTTTTTGAAAAACAAATGTCTGCGTACTGGGATGAGCTCAATGCCAGAAGCATCGATCTTTCCGTAACAATGAGCGGCATTCTGGAGGACTTCCTAGCTGAACGTGATATAAGTATCTCTATGCTGATCGATTCGGCAGAAGATATAAATGCGCTTCAAACAGCATTGATCGATCCACTTTGTCAGTGCCTCCAGCAAAGCGATTGCTCAGGTGCCTTTGTAATTTTGGAAACCACCGTGAACAGCAGCCTGAAAAATTCTGAGCGTTCCCGCAGCGGGCTCTACCTTCAAAAAGCCGGAAGCGGTATTGTGGATCGGGAGATTCTGCTGTATCGCGGTTCAGCAGATGTGGGAAAGAACTCTGGCCTTATGATCCACCGGAAATGGCGGCTGGAATTTCAAACAGATCTGTTCCCCCAATATAACGAGCAGATATCACAGGCCACCACACCGCTGGATAACAGCTATCGCCTCTCCAAACTCCAAACGATCCCGGGAACCTCCTCTCAGGCCCGCTTACTGATGATCCCCCTGCTTGGCACAAAGGGGGAAGTCTACGGCCTCTGTGGATTTGAGGTGGGAAAAAACGATTTTAAGAACCGGCACGCCCAGCCCTCCAATCTGGAGCACCTCATCTGCCTGCTAGGCGATAGTGAGAATGCTGTTTTTAATGCGGACCAGGCGCTGAGCTGCGGTATCACCCAGGGGTATTATTATGAGCCAAAGGGAAGCTTTCAGCTGAAAGAGTTGGGATGGGGCCTGCATCTTTTTCAGGGAGAAAAAGATGATTACATCGGGACGATAAATAAAATCTCCCTCTACCCTGCAGACAACCAATCTCATTTGGCGGTGATGATCCCAAAAGCAGACTATGATCGTATCCTGTGGAAAAGCAGACTGCAAAGCGGTTTGCTCCTGCTCTTCATCCTGTTTTTCTCCGCAGTCTGCTGCCACTATTTCAGCCGAAGATTCCTCTCTCCCCTGCTGCGCGATCTAGAAAAGCTTAAATCAGAGACTCGCCGGGATGCAAAATCTTCCATTCCCGAAATTGAAGATCTCTTTGCCTTTCTGGCTGCTCAGGATCGGGCACAGGAAGAAACATTACTCTCCCTGGCCCAGGAAAAAGAAGCCGCGCAAAGCGAAAGAGAAAAGCTGAAAAGCGAATACGAAAAAACACAAAACAAATACCGCTCCATCCAGGCAGAGCTTTCCCGGCTCAGCAAGGAAAATAACACAAGCGTAGACCCCGAAGATTACCAGCACTTTTTGAATGGTATCGAAAACTTTACGCCTATGGAGAAAAAAGTTTTTGATCTCTACCTTTCCGGAAAAAAGGTAAAAGAGATCATGGAGATTTTCAGCATCAAGGAAAGCACTTTGCGTTATCATAACCAAAACATCTATGGAAAGCTGGGTGTCCGTTCCCTAAAACAACTGATGCAATACGCCGCATTGATGCAACAGCCTTCTCTCTCTTCTTTGCCGGAGGAAAAGAAGTAGGCCCGCATCCATGTTGGGAGCCCAGTCGGAGCATAGCTGAAGCCCCCGGGGAGAGCCTCTGCAGCTGCAAATCCAACAGAATTACAGAATCGCTACCGTCTTTCGCTCACGTTCCATTGCATTGGAAGCCTATCGGCCTGCCTGAGAAAGCAATAACAAACGCAGCGATGCTCCCCCTATAATTCTTGCCCTGCTTTGTGCATATATGCTTTGCGGATATATTTGAAGAAACAAAAAGAACGATACCCAGCCCAGGAGACTTAGGTATCGTTCTTTTACTTTTTCCATTACTGATTCAGGGCTTTCCAATGATTAAAGAGAGCCTTTTTCTTTATTCGTCACTGCTCTTGCACATCTCGATCCCCCGGAGCAAGGTATCTCCATCTATAGCACCGCTTGCCATGGCTACCGGATAGCCCTCGGCGTCAATGAAGAACGTGGTAGGAACAGCAGTCACGCCATAGGTGATTGCGGCCTCTGCTTCCGTATCATAAAGGATGGGGAAAGAAAAGCCATTTTTCTCGATAAATTCGCTTGCGGATTCTACTGTTTCACTGCTGCCATCAGTCATATTCACCATCAAAAAATGAACCTCGTCCTTCAGCTCCAGGTATTTTTCATTGAAATCAGGCATTTCTGAACGGCAGGGTCCACACCAGCTAGCCCAGAAATTCAGAACGACCGGCTTACCAATATAATCGGAAAGCTTAACACTCTCCCCTTCTGCTGTGTAGACCGTGAAATCCGGAGCCAGAGTTTTTTCCTCTTCCTGTTCCGCCTCTTCC
>JAUMYD010000010.1 GCA_030528765.1 Bacillota bacterium | reverse complement strand
CAAAGGTGCCATCGCCTTCCATGCGTTCCAGGTTGTGCAGGAACTGGATGCGGCTCTGGATGGTCTTGAAGTTGGTGAGCATGCCGCCCAGCCAGCGTTCGTTTACATAGAACTGACCACAGCGTTCAGCTTCTTCCTTGATGGAATCCTGAGCCTGTTTCTTGGTGCCGACGAAGAGGACGTTTTTGCCTTCTGCGGCAACGCTTTTAATGAAGTTATAAGCTTCGTCTACTTTGTGAACGGTTTTCTGCAGGTCAATGATATAGATGCCATTCCGTTCGGTGAAGATGTATTTGCCCATCTTCGGGTTCCAACGGCGGGTCTGATGCCCGAAATGGACACCCGCTTCCAGAAGCTGTTTCATAGAGATTACTGCCATGATTGTATTTCCTCCTTTTCGTTATACCCGCCGGCGCTTCCAGCTCCGCCCACCTGCTAGCAGGCACTGGGGCAGCGCATCCACGCCGTGTGTATTGCATAGCTGAAATTTTTCTATGCCACTGATAAATGTATCACAAGAAGCTGTCTATTGCAAGCATTTTTTACAAAATGTCTGCGTGAAAAACAGGCCTCTTTCTGAACCTAGGGAATTCCTTCGGCAGAGCAGCTTTCCCGGGCCGCAAAATGTGCGGAATACAAACAAATTTCATGTAAAACATTCATTAATATCAATAAATTTTATAAAATTACCTGCTGACTTTTTTGTTTGCTGCAGGTGAATGTTCATATAGAATTGAATATATATTCTGAGAACTGTACCCCCCCCTGTTCCGGGCAAATGGGACGCACACTCACCCCAAGATGCCTTCCAACTGTCAGCATACACAAAGGAGGACTGAACATGCCCCTGCAAAAGCACGAGATCCGCACACTTGTCATCATCGGCCTGCTCCTGCTGTCTCTGCTGCTCTACATGCTCCTCTCCCAGACGACCCTGGAGAAGCTGGTCTTTTCCCAGGCGCGGAATGATGAAGTGCATGCGGTGCAGATCCAAGTGCGCCGGGATGCCCCCGATATTTCCTGGCTCTACCCGGAGAAGGATATCCCGGCAGATTCTCTGGCTTACGCAGAACTCCGCCAGTTTCTGGGAGAGATTCGCCTGCGGCCCTGCATCATCCCGCCCCAAAGCTATACCGTCAGAGAGGGGGAATGCTACGACTTCCTTTTTTATACGGAAGAAGGCGCCCTGCGAAATATGTTCACCATCTATGGGCCGAAGCACATTTTCTTTTCTGTGCGGGATGGAGAACGGGCCAGACCCAAGGCCTATCGCATCATTTCAAAGACAGAGCTGGAAGAAATCATGGTGCTGCTGGAACGCCATGACTATGACAGCTTCCTTCCTGAGCCGGAAGAGGGCCGCCACGGCCCCTCCGATCGGCCGGAGGAAGAAGGGCCTCGCTGCCCATAGCCTCTTTCCGAAAACCCCAGAGAGCAGCTTCATTATAGCATAAGCAATTTTAAATTTAAAACAAAGGAGACAGCGCCGGCTGTCTCCTTTCTATTTGCTTTGCTCGCAGCTTTGCTTAGAGGATGAAACGGCTCAGATCCTGATCCTGTGCCACATCCCGCAGCTTCTCTTCCACGAAGGCCCGGTCAATGCGGATCAGACCGCTGGCAGCCTCCGGCGCGTCATAGAGCAGATCCTCCAGCACCTTCTCCAGAATGGTGTGGAGTCTGCGGGCGCCGATGTTGTCCGTATTGCAGTTCACCTGGTCGGCGATCTCCGCCAGAGCGTCGATGCCGTCCTCCGCGAATTCCACATTCACCCCGTCCACAGCCAGAAGAGCCTGGTACTGCTGTAGCAGGGAATGCTCTGGTTCCAGCAGAATGCGGCGCAGGTCATCCTTGCTCAGATTATCCAGATTCACCCGGATGGGGAAGCGGCCCTGCAGCTCCGGCATCAGATCACTGGGCTTGCAGACGTGGAAAGCGCCTGCTGCGATGAAGAGAACGTAATCCGTCTTCACCGGGCCGTATTTGGTCATCACAGTGCAGCCCTCCACGATGGGGAGAATGTCCCGCTGCACGCCGCCCCGGGAAACATCCGGGCCATGGCCGCCCTGGCCGCCGGCAATTTTATCGATCTCATCCAGGAAAACGATGCCGCTCTGCTCTGCCCGCTGGATGGCGGTCTGGGTCACTTCCTCATTGTCGATGAGCTTCTCCGCTTCTTCCTGGGTGAGCAGGCGCTTTGCCTCACCGATGCTGACCTTCCGCTTGATCATCTTCTTGGGCATCATGCTGCCCAGAATAGCGGACATATCAATGCCCATCCCTTCCATGCCAAAAGTGGGGTTGCTGCTGTTGTCCTCCACCTCGATCTCCAGCAGTTCCTTATCCAAGGTACCCTTGGAAAGCTGATCCCGCAGCCAGACCCGGCGGCGGCGAATGTCCGCTTCCTTATTCTTTGCTTCCTCGCTGCTGTCCGCGCTGTTATCCTCATGCACCGGGCCGCCGAAGATATTGCCGATGGCCGTTCCCAGCCTGCCCTTGTTGGGCAGGGGCTGCAGCATATCCAAAATTCGCAGCTCAGCGGCGGCTCGTGCCTGTTCCTCCACGGCAGCGGTGCGTTCCGCCTTCACCATACGGATGGAGGTTTCCACCAGGTCACGGATGATGGATTCCACATCCCGGCCCACATAGCCCACTTCTGTGAACTTGGTAGCCTCCACCTTGATGAAGGGCGCATCCACCAGCTTAGCCAGGCGGCGGGCGATCTCCGTTTTACCCACGCCCGTGGGGCCGATCATGATGATGTTCTTCGGGATGATCTCTTCCTGCAGGCCCTGCTCCAGCTGCTGTCGGCGGTAACGGTTCCGCACTACCACCGCCACGGAGCGTTTGGCCTCGTTCTGCCCGATGATATGCTTATCCAGCTCTGCCACGATCTGTCTGGGCGTCAGTTCCTTTCGCTCCAGCAAGGGCTGCTCCTGGTTTTCTTCTGTTTCTGTATTATGAATATCAACGTTATATTCGTCCATAACGTACCTCCTTTATTCCGGTTTTATGCAGGCGCTGATTCGGCCTGATTTATTTTTCATTTGGATAAGGCTCTGCCGCATTTTTTGCAATAAAGATGGTCCTCCGCAACGGGGCTCCCGCAATAGGGACAAAACGCAGCTGCATTGGCATCCTGCAAAAAATCTTCCTCCTCCGCAAAGCCGGCAAACTGCCGGTTCAGCGGATCCGGCTCTTCCTCTGCATCCACGATATCCGCCACAGAGTACCGTTCCTTTCCCGTGGCATTCTTATAATGAAAGCGTGCCTGCACAATGCCCATCACCACAAAGACGATGCCGAAAAGCGGAAAAAAGAAGGGCGCGCCCATGCTAATGGTGGCAAAGATCCAGATCACACCGAAAATGGCTGCAAAAACAGAACCCATAGCCCCCATCATGGAGGGGCCGCGTCCAGGCTTAATGCTTCTCATAAAAGTCCTCCTCTTACTGGGGGAGCTCCAGCACAGTGATATTGTGGTTGGTGTATACGCAGATATCCGCCGCGATGTGCAGAGATTTTTCCGCGATCTCCGCCGCAGTCAGGCTGCTGTCTGCCTGGGAAAAGGCCCGGGCTGCTGCCAGGGCATAATTCCCGCCGGAGCCGATGGCCGCGATATCATCATCCGGCTCCACCACTTCCCCGTTACCGGAAAGGATAAGCAGCTTATTGGCAGAAGCCACGATCAGCAAGGCTTCCAACTGCCGCAGATATTTATCGGTGCGCCATTCCTTGGCCAGCTCCACGGCGGCCCGCTCCAGATTCCCTCTGTATTCCTCCAGGCGGCCTTCAAAACGCTCAAACAGGGTGAAGGCATCTGCCACGGAGCCGGCAAAGCCCGCCACCACCTGGTCATGATACAGACGGCGAACCTTCCGGGCACCATGCTTCATGACAGTAGCCTGCCCCATGGTCACCTGCCCATCGCCGGCGATGGCTGTCTGCCCATTTTTGCGTACTGCAACGATGGTAGTCCCTCTGATTTCCATTTATTTTTCCTCCTCCATATGGCCGGAACGAGGATGAGATTTCTCGTAGGCCTCTTTTAAACGATTGATGCTCACATGCGTGTAAATCTGCGTTGTTCCAATATCTGCATGGCCCAGAAGCTCCTGCACAGAGCGGATATCCAAGCCATTATCCATCAGCCGGGTGGCAAAGGTATGCCTGAGACCGTGGGGGCTGACCCGCTTTGGGGATGGGCTGCGGCGAACATACTTCTCCACGATATAATAGCAGCTGGCAGTGGAAAGGCGCTCTCCTTTCCGATTCAGAAAAAGCGGGCTTCCCGGGGAGATCTCTTCCCCCGCCTCCTGCCTTGCCCGGATATACAGACGCAGATGGTCCAGTGTATCCTGATCGACGGGCTGCCTCCTTTTTTTGTTTCCTTTTCCCAAAACCTGAATATAGCCGGTGGAACGGAGAATATCACCGCAATCCAGGGAAACCAGCTCCCCGACCCGCAGGCCGCAGAAGCAAAGCAGCTCCAGAAGGGCTCTATCCCGTCGGCCGTTCAGGCTCTCATCCGGCAGAGCCAGAAGATCCTGCATCTCCTGGTAATAAAGATAGCGGGGCAGAGCCTGCTCTCCTTTGGGCATAGGCAGCAGCAGGCAGGGGTTTTCCTCCAGCTGATGGATGCGGCACAGATATTTAAAAAAAGAACGCAGGCATACCAGATGCCGGGCCTGGCTGGATTTTTCCAGCTTACGACCATCCCGCAGGATGCGCAGATAGGCCCGTAGATGTCCTTCCGTCACCTCAGCGGGCGAAAAATCCTGCCCTGTGGGGAGCTCCTCCAGCTGCCGGAAGCACTGAGAGAAATCAGCCAGATCCCGCCTATAAGCCCGCAGGGTCTCCGGGGAAGCGGCCCGCTCCACATCCATGAAAAGAAGAAAGCGCTCCACAGCCCCCTCCCACAGCAGGGGCTCAGGCCGTGTAGAGTTCATAATAAACTCCCTTTCTGGCCATCAATTCTTCATGTTTCCCCTGCTCGGCAATGCCATCTTCCGTCAGCACCAAAATCATATCTGCCCGTTCAATGGTGCTCAGGCGGTGTGCAATGGTAAAGGTGGTCCGCCCGGCAGAGAGCTTTTCTAAAGAGGCCTGGATCACACGCTCACTCTCGTTATCCAGTGCGCTGGTGGCCTCATCCAAAATCATGATGGGTGGATTCTTCAGAAAGGCTCGGGCAATGGAAAGCCGCTGCTTCTGTCCGCCGGAAAGGCGTACCCCCCGCTCCCCGATATAGGTATCATAGCCTTTAGGCAGAGCCATAATAAATTCATGGGCATTAGCCTTTCTGGAAGCCGCAATAACCTCCTCCATGCTGGCACCGGGGCGGCCGTAAAGGATGTTCTCGCTGACCGTACCGGCAAAGAGATAAACATCCTGCTGTACCATGCCGATATTGCTGCGCAGGGATTTCAGTGTAAACTCCCGGATATCCTGCCCGTCAATGCGGATGCTGCCCCCGGAGCTTTCATAGAAGCGGGGGATCAGATTACAGAGTGTGGTTTTCCCTGCGCCGGAAGGCCCCACCAGAGCCACATTTTCTCCCGGGCGGACATGAAGATCAATGTTGCGGAGAACCGGCGTTTCCGGCTCATCCGGGTAGCTGAAATCCACATTCTCGAAATGGATATCACCCTGCACATTTCTCAGCTCCCTGGCATCAGGGCCGTCCGTGATATCCGGCTCCACATCCATGATCTCCAGAAAGCGCTCGATGCCGGTGGTCCCCCGCTGGAATTGCTCTGCATAATCCACCAATCGGCGGATAGTAGTCAGAAGCATGTTCACATAAAGCAGAGCGGAAACGAAATCTCCGGGGCTGATCTTCCCCCGAAGCATCAAAAAGGCCCCCAGGATCACAACAACGATATACATCAGGCCGTCAAAGCTCCTTGTTGTGCAGGTCAGCCCAGCCATAGAAGTGTAAATGCGCTTCTTCATCTGTAGGAAGACCTGATTACCTTCCGCAAATTTCTGCTCTTCATAAGCTTCATTGGTGAAGGATTTTACCACAGAGATGCCCAGAAGGCTGTCCTCTACACGGGCATTGATCTCACCCACCTGCCCGCGGGATTCCTTCCAGCCAGCCCGCATTTTATGATTAAAGCGGCTGGCGATCAGCAACATGAAGGGCAGTGCAGCGAAGATCACCAGCGCCAGAACCAGATTCATCCGGGCAATGATGATGAAGGCAGTCACGCCCTTGATTCCGGCAATAAAGAATTCTTCCGGGCAGTGGTGGGCAAATTCCGTAATCTCAAACAGATCCGAAGTGATACGGGCCATGATCTGCCCAACTTTGGTTTGTCCAAAATAGGAAAATGAGAGCTTTTGCAGGTGCGCAAACAAATCCCGCCGCATATCCGTTTCTACCCTGGCACCGGTGTAATGCCCCACAGATGTCATAAAATAGGCGGCAGTACTGTCGATCACACGCAGGACGATATAAATCAGACCACAGCGCAAAATGGCCTCCACAGTCAGCAGGGAAATATCCTCCGTTGCTGCATTGGTCAGAAAACGCACGATCAGCGGCAGGACGATCTCACACAACGTGGTCAATCCCGCACAGAACAGATCCAGCGCAAAAAGGCCCCAGTAGGGTTTAAAATAAGGAAGAAATCGCTTGATCAATAGCCAATTTTTCATTTTTATACAGCCTTTCTTTTGTACCGCACGAAGCCCGGAAAATCCTGGGCTGCTTATCCTTCAATGAAAGCCTGCAAATCCTCCAGAGCCCGCTGAGCCAAGGCGGCATAACGCTCTTTCTTATTACGGATCCGCTGCGGCAGGGACGGGAAAAGCCCAAAATTCACATTCATGGGCTGGAAGCTGCCGCTTCCCCCGGCCTGCAAAAAGCGAAGCATGGATCCGTGGGCAGTGCTTCCCGGGAATTCCGGCAGGGCTTCCCCCCGGAACTGAGCAGCCGCGCAGATGCCGGCCATCAGCCCGGAGGCAGCGGATTCCACATAGCCCTCTACACCGGTGATCTGCCCGGCGAAATAAAGCGTCGGGCGCCCCTTCAATCGCTGGTATCCATCCAGCAGCTGCGGGGAATTGATAAAAGTATTCCGGTGCATGGAGCCGTAACGTAGAAATTCCGCCTGCTCCAGCCCGGGGATCATGGAAAAGACGCGCCGCTGCTCCCCGCGGGTCAGGCGGGTCTGGCAGCCAACCAGATTATACATCGTTCCCTCTGCATTCTCTTTTCGCAGCTGCAGAACAGCATATGCCTGGCTGCCATCCGGCAGCTCCAGGCCAACAGGTTTCAGCGGGCCGAAGCGTATGGCATCCTCCCCGTAGCGGGCCATACTTTCCAGCGGCATACAGCCGGTAAAATGCTTTTCCTTTTCAAAATCCCGCAGGGGAAAAAGCTCCGCACCCACCAATGCCTCATAAAAAGCCAGGTATTCTTCTTTATTCATGGGGCAGTTCAGATAATCCGTCCCCTCCCCTTTTCCGTAGCGGGAGGCAAAGAAGGCCTTCTCCATATCTATGCTGGAAGCCTCCACAATGGGGGCAATGGCATCATGAAAATAGAGCTCTTCGCTGCCGCTCAGTTCCAGAATGGCTTTGGTCAGGGCATCGGAGACCAAAGGACCCGCCGCCAGGATCGTCAGGCCCTCCGGGATCTCCTGGACTTCCTGTTCCACCACCTGCAGGCCCGGCATGGAGCGCAGCTTTTCTTCGATATAAGCAGAAAACTTTTCCCGATCCACAGCCAGGGCTCCACCGGCAGGGACAGCCGTAGCATCTGCCGCCGCCAGGATCAGAGAATCCAGCATACGCATCTCTGCCTTCAGCAAACCCACTGCGTTTTCGATCCCCGCAGCCCGCAGGGAATTGCTGCAAACCAGCTCTGCCCAGGCAGCCCCACGATGGGCTGGTGTCATTTTGCCTGGGCGCATTTCAAAAAGGCGAACGGGGATCCCCCGGCGCAAAAGCTGCCAGGCGGCCTCACAACCAGCCAAGCCGGCACCAATGATATTTATAAATTCCATTTATTTTTCCCTTTCCATGCGCCAAGGGGCAGCCCGGCAAATATGCGCAAGCTGCCCTGGGAGATCGTTTACTGTGTCTTTTTCTTTGCCGGGCGGCCCTTGGGCTTTTTCACCTCATTGGCCCGGCTGGGGCAATCCTTATTGGGGCAAACGATAATTTCTTCTCCACCCCGGGCCTGCCGCTTGGTCAGCTGCGTACCGCAATGCGGGCAAGGCTGATCAATGGGCAAATCCCAGGAAATATAGCCGCATTCCGGATATTTGTCACAGCCATAGAAAATGCGTCCGCTGCGGCTTTTCCGCTGGACGATGCCGCCGCCGCAGGCCAAGCATTTCACATTCGTATTCACCACGATCGCCTTTGTGTTGCGGCATTCCGGGAACCCGGAGCAGGCCAGGAAACGGCCGTAACGTCCCATGCGGTAGACCATGGGCTTACCGCATTTCTCACAGATCTCATCCGAGACCTCCGGCTCGATGACGATTTTTTCGATCTCCTTCTCCGCTTGCTCCAGCATAAGGGCAAAAGGATGATAGAAATCATCGATCACCTGATCCCATTTTTTCTGTCCTTCCTCAATGCTGTCCAGCTTATCCTCCATGGAGGCGGTGAATTCCACATCGATGATATCGGAAAAATAATCCTTCATCAGATCCACCACCAATATACCCAGCTCCGTGGGATAAAGCTGCTTCTCCTCCCGCACCACATAGCCACGGCTCAGGATGGTATCGATGATCGGTGCATAGGTAGATGGGCGCCCCACACCCAGCTCTTCCAGAGTTTTGATCAGCATAGCCTCGCTGTAATGCGGCGGCGGTTGGGTGAAATATTGCTTTTTATCCAGTGCGTTCAGCGGCAGCTTTTCCCCTTCGGAAACCGGGGCGATCACGCCCTGCTCCTCTTTTTCACTGTCCGGCTGCTCATCCTTTCCTTCATTGTAGACCTGCAGATAGCCGGCAAAACGCAGCAGCTGGCCGGAAGCCCGGAAAAGGCAATCCCCGGCCTTCACTTCCACGGTGGTCACATCAAACAGAGCAGAAGCCATCTGGCTGGCCACAAAGCGCTCCCAGATCAGCTTATAGAGCTTATACTGCGGCGGCGTCAGGTAAGGTTTCAGCATAGCAGGCGTCCGCTCGATGGAAGTAGGACGGATCGCCTCATGGGCATCCTGCACATTACCCTTGTTTTTGCCGGGATTGTATTGATTGGGGTTTTTGGGGCAAAATTCCGGACCATATTTTTCTTTGATATATTCCAGTGCCTTATTCTGGGCTTCTTCGTTAATGCGAACAGAGTCTGTACGCATGTAGGAGATCAAACCGGTGACTGTGCCACCCACAGCGATACCTTCATAAAGCTGCTGCGCAGTCTGCATGGTTTTCTTCGCCATCATTCCCAGGCGTTTGGAAGCTTCCTGCTGCATCACAGAGGTGGTGAAGGGCGGGAGGGGATTCCGCTTCTTTTCCCTGGTGATGACGGATTCCACCACATATTCCGCAGCAGAAAGGCTTTCGATCAGTGCCTCCACGGAATCAGCATCGGGGAGCACGGCTTTCTTCCCCTTGATTTTGGCCAGCTTGGCGATGAGCTCACCCTTCTGCGCCTGCAAATGTGCAAAAACATGCCAGTATTCTTCCGGAACAAAGCTGTTGATCTCTTCTTCCCGGTCGCAGATCAAACGTACAGCCACAGACTGCACACGCCCGGCAGAAAGACCTTTCTTCACCTTTTTCCAAAGCAGGGGGCTGATTTTGTAGCCCACCAAGCGGTCAAGGATGCGGCGGGCCTGCTGGGAATCCACCTTATCCCGATCGATCGGTGCCGGATTCTGCACGGAGCGCTTAATGGATGCATCCGTGATCTCATTGAAGCTGATTCGGCAGGCATCCTCCGGAAGGCCCAGATACTGCTGCAGATGCCAGGCAATGGCCTCTCCCTCGCGATCCGGGTCGCTGCCCAGCAGGACACGATCTGCCTTTTTCGCTTCATCCCGCAATGTTTTGATGATATCGCCCTTGCCACGAATGGTGATATAATGCGGCGCAAAGCCATTTTCGATATCCACACCCATGGTGCTCTTCGGCAGATCGCGGATATGCCCCATGCACGGCTTGACCACATAATTTTTGCCCAAGAAGCGCTCGATCGTCTTTGCCTTGGTGGGGGATTCCACGATGATCAATGTTCTCATATACGTCTTCCCTTCAGATAGTTTGAGAAATCTATTATATCTGAACCGGGTCAGCAGGCCCGGTAGAAATCTCTGCAATGGAATAAAGCACTGCCTTCCCGGCAATGGCGATCCGCTCTCCTTCCATCCGGCAATAGAGCATTCCGCCCCGTGCGGAAGCCTGATAGGCCACGATCTCCTGCTTCTTCAGGCGCTCTGCCCAGTAAGGGACAATGTGGCAATGACCGGAGCCGCAAACCGGATCCTCCGTGATCTTCAGCTTTGGGCCAAAGCTGCGGGAGACACAATCCGCATCCTGCCCCGCTGCAGTGGCATGCAGAAGCAAACCGGGGATCTGCTTCAGTTTATCCATATCCGGCTGCATATTCCGGACGAAATCCTCGGAATCAAAAATGCAGAGCAGATCGCGGCCAAGATAAGCCTCTAAAGGACGCGCACCGATGGCTGTCACCATATCCTCTGTGATATCCTGGGGCTGCATGGCGTAGATGGGGAAATCCATCTCAAAAAGCTCCCCTTTTCTCTTCACGATCAGCTCGCCGCTGAGGCCGGTAAAGACCACCTGCTCCGCTTCGGGCTCCACATAATTCAGAATGACAAAAGAAGTGGCCAGCGTGGCGTGGCCGCAAAGATCAACCTCCCCGCCCGGGGTAAACCAGCGCAATTCATATATTTCCCCCTGTTTCACAGCAAAAGCCGTTTCAGAGAGATTATTTTCCTGCGCAATCTTCAGCATCAGCTCATCCGGCAGCCACTGCTCCATAATGCAAACGGCAGCGGGATTCCCACCAAAAACCTGCTCACTGAAAGAATCCACCACATACTGTCTCATCCTTCTTGCTCCTTTCCTCTTTCACGGAATCTTTGAATCTTTGAATCTCCGGCTATCATCAATATGTGTTCCCCACACTCAGCGGTAGATATTCTTTACCACAGCCTGATAATACTTACCGGGCAGCTGCTTTACCAGACCACGGATCTCCAGCATGGTCAAGGTCGCCGCCAGATGGGCAGCATCATCCGCAAGCTCCGGATCCATGGCCAGCTCATCCAGCTGAACCGGAGTAAGCAGCCTCCTCAGCAGGATCCGCTCCGTCTGGCTGAGCCCAGGCAGCAGCTCGCCCCGGGCATCCGCCTTCTGCGGCGGCTCTTCCTTCGCCGGAGCCGCCGCAGAGAGTGCTCGTTTTGGAAGCGGCTCCTCCTTTTGCCAGAGGGAAACATTTCCATATTCAGAATAAATATCCTCTGCGGAAAGGGCCATCCTCGCCCCATCCCGGATCAGCCGATTGGTTCCCCGGCTGTTTGGGCTGGTGACCGGGCCGGGAACTGCGAAAACATCCCTGCCCTGATCCAGCGCATAGCCCACAGTCAGCATGGTTCCGCTCTTCTCACTGGCTTCCACTACCAGCACGGCCTGGCAAAGGCCGCTGATGATACGATTCCGCTGGGGGAAATTCCCCCGCAGAGCAGGCATTCCCAGCGGAAATTCACTGATGACCGCACCCTGCTGGCAGATCTGCTGATAAAGGCTGGAATTCCCCCGGGGATAGACCACGTCCAGGCCGGAACCCAAAACGGCCAAAGTACGCCCACCGGCGTGGATCGCTCCTTCGTGACAGATGCTGTCTATGCCGCGGGCCATACCACTGACCACCGTGATCCCCTGGGTCGCCAGATCCCGGGAAAAGATCCCTGCCACCTGCCGGCCGTAGGTCGTGAAATCCCGGGAGCCGATCATGGCAATACAAATATCCTCCGGCTCAGGCAAAACGCCATAATAGAAAAGCAAAACAGGCGGATCATAAATATGGGAAAGCAGCTCCGGATAATCCGGATCCCCTAAGATACACAGGCCGCAGCCGCAAGCCAGGAAATTCTGGTAAAGCCCGGCGGGATCTGCCTGCTGCCGCTGGGCTAAAATCTCCTGCAGACGTTTTTCATTCTTCTCTCCCAATGCCTCCCGCCACTGCTCCTGCCCATGCCAGGCAGCCTCCACATCCTGCTGAAAATATTCCAGCAGAAGACGGGCCTTTCTTGGGGAAAGCTTTGTTAAGCTGTTAAAGCCCAAATAATACGGGATCTGCTCCAAGATCATTTTTTCCCCTTAAAGCCGCCCTGGGCCAGAATATTGGAATCATAAACACGGGTCAGCCTGTCCGTATCCCGTTTTGCCCGCAGCGCGGCCCGGATCATCTTGTCCAGAAGCTGATCAAAGGCCACTCCGGAGGGATCAAAGAGATAGAAGGACAGGGATCCCGGAATGGTATTCAGCTCATTCACATAAACCTGATTGCTCTTCGGATCCAGCAAAAAGTCTACCCGGCAAACGCCGCGGCAATCCATAGCGGAGAAGGCCTTGGCTGTGTAGGAACGGATCAGCTCCGTGGTTTCCGCATCCAGCTCAGCCGGAATGCGCCGCTTGGCACCGCTCATGCCCTTGCTGGAGCCGGAAGAAAGGTATTTGTCCTCAAAGCTGAGGATCTCCTTGCCGTTCAGAGGCTCCTCACAAACGGAAACCTCTACATCACCGGGGAGGCCCAGAGCCGCGCAGTTGATCTCCCGCAGGGGGTCAACCGCCTGCTCCACCAAAATACGCAGGCTGAAGCTTAAAGCCAGCTCGATCTTTTCCCGCAGGGCCTCCGGATCGTCCGCCCGGCTGATGCCGATGGAGGAGCCCAGATTGGCAGGCTTGACGATCATGGGGAAGTGCAGCTTGCTCTGGATCGCAGACAGCACCGCTTCCGCATCCTCTGCCCAATCCCCGGCAGTAAAGGCGTGGTATTCCACCACAGGCAAACCCGCTTCCCGCAGGACGGCCTTCATCATGATCTTATCCATGCCTACCGCAGAGCCCAGCACACCAGGGCAGGCGTAGGGAATGCCGCAGGTCTCCAGAAATCCCTGCAGGCATCCGTCCTCCACACTGCTGCCATGCACCACCGGCAGCGCTACATCGATGCGGGTACCGGCCTGCTTCCTGCTGAAAAGGCCGCCGCTCTGCCGCTGATAGAGCATCTGATCCCCATAATCATGGGAAAAATAGACCGGCACTGCCTGCTTCAGCAGAGCGGGAATATCCCGGAATGCCTTCACATCAAAAAGCACATCGCCGCTGTACCATTTCCCTTCCTTGCTGATATACACCGGGATGACCTGATATTTGTTCTTGTCCAGCGCTGCAATGGCCTGCTGGGCAGAAAGGATGGATACCTCATGCTCCACGCTGCGCCCACCGAACAGCACCGCTACGTTGATCTTATTGCTTTCCATTGCGCAGGGCCTCCCCTTATTCGTTATAGGTATCCGGCAGATCATTCTCGAAAAGAACAACATCATCTTTCCGAACCAGTTCTGCCAGCATCTTACGGGCTTCATCCAAGTCTGCGGCCACCAGCAGCTGCCCATCCCGACAGCCCGCTGCTTCCGCGCCCTCATAAATGGGGCGACTATGTTTCTTTCCCACCAAAATGATGAGATCACAAACCGCAGGCAGCTTGCTGCCAAATTCCCGGTTCAGCTGTTCCTGCCGCTCGCCCAGCTCCACCATGCCCGGGGTGATGATGATCTTTCTTCCGCCTTCGAAGGAGGAAAGCACCTCCAGCGCAGCCTCCGCACCGGCAGGGTTGGAATTGAAGGCATCGTCGATGACCGTATAAATGCCGGCATTCATCAGCTGCAAACGGTGCTCGATGGAAGGAATGCGGGAAAGGCCGCGGCTGATCTGCTTCATCTCCATGCCCAGCAAGCGGGCCACGGCGATACCGCCCAGAATATTGCAGACATTATGCCGCCCCAGCAGAGCTGTGCGCATGGGCCATTCCTCTCCTTCTGCGTGTACCACAAAGCTGCTTCCGTGCTTATCAAAGCTGATCTGATCCGCCCAGTAATCATTGGAGGGATCCAGGCCGTAGCGCAGGATGGGGCAGGAGAATTCGCCTAAATTCGCCGTGATTAAAGGATTATCCCCATTCACCACTGCTTTCCCATCCGCAGGCAGCGCCCGGATAATATCAAATTTGGCAGCGATGATGTTTTCCTGTGAGCCAAAGGTCTCCAGATGCTGCTCCCCGATGGCGGTCAGCACGGCGATATCCGGCTGGGCCAGATCGCACATTTCCGCAATGTCTTCCCGGTGCCGCGCACCCATTTCACAGACAAAAACCTCTGTAATGGGACGCAGATGATTGTTCACCGTCAGGCTTACGCCCATGGGGGTATTATAACTGTGCGGCGTGATCAGGGTCTCGAATTTCTCCCCCAAGATCGCCCCCAGGATCATTTTCACGCTGGTTTTGCCATAGCTGCCGGTAACGCCCACAGTTGTCAGGCCGGGCATGCTCCGGAGTTTGCTCTGGGCACTGCGAAAAAAGCCCATATTGATCTGCTTCTCCACCGGCTTCATCAGGCTGTTCGCCAGCAGAACAAAGGCCCAGGGGAAGGCAGCAGCCAGCAGGAGCATGTGGACACTGTTCTGCAGAGGGAAAAACAGCAGCCCGGGCAGGCTATAGAGCAGAAGCAAAGCCCCTGTGCAGGCAAAAAGCCGCTTCATCCGCTTGGTGAAGGCCAACGGTTTTTTTGCTGCTTTCCGCCGCAGGGGCAGCCAGGCAAAGCAAAGCAGGAAAAACAAAACACAGGATGTCAGATCGATCCAGTCCAGGCCAGGGAAAAAAGCCCGGATCAGCAGGGCCAAAGCCACAAAGGCACGGAGCCAGATCGATTGCTTTTTCAGCCAGGCCCAATACTCTTTATTCACATAGCTGTTCTGCTGCAGCATATGCAGGTGATAGCGGCAGGCCCACAGCAGCATGAAGGCCAAAAAGGCCAGCCAGCCCAGACCCAGAAGCAGACAGGCTACGACAGAGATCTCTCCAGAAAACATTATTGACCGCCCCTTAGTGCGTAATAAAATAGTCTACCACAGAATAAAAGCGCCCGGGCTGTTCCAGAAAGGGGTAATGCCCGGCCCCCTCAAAAACCACCAAACCTGCGTCAGGGATCAGCTTTTCCATCAGCTTCCCATCAGAGAGCGGGGTGGCAGTATCCTTTTCCCCCCAGAGCAGCAGGGTAGAAGCCTTGATCTCCTGCAGCAGGGGCTGCAGATCCTGATTCACCACTTTCACAAAGATCTGCCGCATCACGCCCTGGGCCTGCGCATAATCCGAAGAAGGATTGGAGCGGAGCCAGTGCTTCAGCGCCCTTTCCTTATAGGGCAGCAAGGGCTTCAGGGAAAACAGCCACTTTACTGCTTTATAGCTGTAAACCCGCAGATAATACTTGCAGCTGCGCTTGGGAAGAATGCCCGCCGCATCCGTCAATATGATCTTCTCCCCGACCCCACGGCTGCCCAGAATAATAGAAAGCCGCCCGCCAAAGCTATGCCCCAGCAGAATCACATTTTCCAGCTTCAGCTTTTGAATGAATCGCTCCACAAAATCCGCATATTCAAAAACAGACCAGGCCTCCGGCGGGGCAGCTGTGCCCCCGAAACCGGGCAGATCCAGACTCACAGCGCAGCAGCTTTGTGCCAGATGGGAGCGAAGCGGCTCCATAGCAGAGCTATCCACGCCCCAGCCATGCAGCAGAAGAACTGTGGCCGGGCTTTCCTGATCCTCGGGGCCGGAGACTGTATAATTCACATTCAAGTCATCAATTTTTATACGCATATAAAAAACTTGCCTTTCTCATGGCACTTATTCCCATTCTATTAAGGAATTCAATACGTTTATACCATAAAAAAGAAATAATAGCAAACACTTTTTTCTCTGAAGGAAAAGCCCTGCCGCAAAGATACGGCAGGGCTGCATATTCTTTCATTCGCACCCGTTCATTTTCGCAATACAAAAAGCTGCGGCTTCCCAGCGGGCGGGGGGCTTTCCGCACCCGTATCCGAAGAGGAAAAAGGCTCTGCCCCGGCCACCGCTATTTTGGGGAACTCCGGACGAAGCCGCACCCTTTTTCCGGCCCGGGGAAAGGCGGGTTTCTGGCTCAGATCCTGCCCACAGCAGGGGCAGATCCAGATTCGGCCTTCAGCGGAGGAATAAGAAAGATTCTGGCAGACATGGCAAGATTTAAAGGGCATATGTGGCTCGATCTCCTTCTGTTTTATTTTGTGCATACAGCCCGGCCGCTATCTGCATTCTAACAAAAACAAAAAGGAGAAGCTGCCGCAAGCTGTCGGCGGGGAAGAAAAAAATTCCCCGCCAAAAAGACAAAAGCAGCGGGGAACCGAGAGCCCCCGCTGCAAAAACTTTGCTTTATCGGATCAATTTTGCTTTATCAGATCAATAAGGATCGCTGCACAGCCAGCCGGCCACATAGCCGATGGAGCCGTTCTGCAGACGAACCTGATACCAGGTTCCATCGCTGGCAGCGGTGGAATCCAAGTATTCCAGCTCCGTCCCGGAGGAAATCGTGGATACGATCTGAGAGGAGGTACTTGCGGAAGCACGAACATTGACGCTGTCTGCAGTAACTTTTACATGCATACCGCCCTCAGCATCCGTAACATTGCCACTTTCCGTATTGCCCTCAACATTTGTGCCGCCTTCACCGGAAACAGTCGCATCCAGCAGGGCCTCCATACTGTCCAATCTGCCTTCCAAATCAGCGATACGGGCACTGATCAGCTTCTCCACACCCTGCTGGGTCATAACCGGATCATCAATAGAGCCCGGGTTTGTCCCTGCGGCAGAAACCACATTGCCGATAACAAAGCCTAAGCCGGCAAAGACAATGGCTGCTATGATCAGAACGATGACACCACTTTTGCTCATAATTTTTCTCCTTTACCAATCAAAGAATAGTATATAATTAAACTTTTTTGCTGCATTTCCTGCCGAATTCAGCGTGGAACGGATAGTTTTAGCTATGATCCACAGAATTTTTGCGTTTGGCCAGCTGCCGGCTGAGCCAGGCGGCCTGTTTTCCCCGCAAAACGCCGAGGAAATCCGCGCACAAGAAGGTGAAGCAGGCAACAAGAATCAAAACCACCGTGGCCTGTGCTGTGGAAAGAATGGCCATCAGCACTGCGGAAATGCCCATCAGCAGGGCCAAAGCATAGATGGTCAATACTGTCTGCCGATGACTCAGCCCCATGCTCAGCAAGGTCTGATGCAGATGCATTTTATCCGCAGCAAAAATTGGCTTTTTCAGATAGACCCTGCGGAAAATGGCACAGAAAGTATCAAAAACCGGGATCCCGAGGATGATGAAGGGGATAAAGACAGAAATCACCGTCGAGCCTTTTGAAAGCCCCATCAGGGAAAGCGCCCCCAAAACAAAACCCAGGAAAAGCGCACCGCAATCCCCCATGAAAGTTTTCGCCGGATTAAAATTATAACGCAGGAAGCCCAGTGCTGCAGCAGCCAGTACACCGGCCAGGGCAGCTGCAGTGAATTCCCCTTGAGAGATGCAGACCACAGCCGTACTAAGGGCCGCGATCATGGAAACTCCGGAACAAAGCCCGTCCAGACCATCGATCAAATTAACAGCATTGGAGATCCCCACCAGCCAAACTACTGTGATGGGGACAGCCATGAAACCCAAGGAGATCATGGAGCCATTGAAGGGATTGGTGATGAAGCGGATCGTAAAGCCGCCGTAAACCAGCACCAGAGCACCCAGAACCTGCCCCAGCAGCTTTAGCTTTGGGGAGATATCCTTCACATCATCGATCAGGCCAGTCAGCATCACGATGCTGCTCCCCACCAGAAGGCAGGCGACCTGCCTCGTATAGACAGCCAGCAGCAGGCTCCCCAGAACAAAGCCAGCATAAATGGCAATGCCTCCCATACGGGGGGTAGGTGTGCTGTGGACCTTACGCCCATTCGGCACATCCACAATATTATATTTCCGTGCCAAACGGATCGCCACCGGAGTCAGCAGCAGCGCTGCCAGAAAGGCTGCGGAGATTCCAATCCAAGTAAACATAAATTCTCCTTCGTATATTTCAGGGGAGCTCCCGTATAGAAGCGGCTCCAAAGGGCAGCACTTCGCAAAGGGAGCCCTGTTCTTTCTTCAAACCCATACTCCAAAGAAAAAACAAAGGCAGGGACTCCGCTTCGTATTTTCCCATTTATGACATATATTTGTCAATGCTTTTATGTCGCTTCACTTCTTTTTCAGTTTCAGGCTCTGCAGCAGCGCAAAGAGAGAATTCACCCGGAACAGTAGCAAAACGCCACCATAAAGGATGACCGAACCGCCCACCACCGGAATCAAACGCAGCAGCAGCTGCAGCTTATTCCCGGCAGCAGCGACCCAGGGCGCACAGAAAAAGACGGGGACGCACATGATCAGGGAAGCGCAGAGGAAAAGCAGGATATCCCGAAGCAAACCATTGCTGCGGGAAAAATGCAGACGGTGCTCCAGCAGAAGCCAAAGCAGCAGAGAATTTACCGCAGCAGCCAGGGTGTTGGCCAGGCCCAGGCCCCCATGGCCCATGGGATCCACCAGCAGAAGGCTGAGCAAAACATTAGCTGCAATGGAAACAGCCCCTGTATAAAGTGGGGTGCGGGCATCGCCGATGGCATAATACACACGAACCAGCAGCATAGTGATGGCCAAAAAGACCAAGCCGGGGCACATGGTCAGCAGCGCATAGGCGGTGGAAGCGGTTTCCTCCGCACCGAACTGCCCACTCTGGAAAAGCAGACGAACCACCGGCTCATCCAGCATCATGATCCCGCAGGTGGCGGGAATAGAGATCAGAAGGATCATGGAAAGCCCGCCGGAAATTGTCTTTTTCAGCTCGCTCTTATCCTTCTGCTGGGCCTGCTCTGCCAAAGCGGGAAAGGCCGCCGTAATGATGGCAGAAACAAAAATGCCCAGAGGAAGGTTGATCAGCTTATTGGCATAATTCAGCACAGAAATGCTGCCTTCTGCCAGCCCGGATGCAAAAATACGGTTGACAATGGTATAGATCTGGTTGACAGCCAAGCCCAGAACGATGGGGGGGAGATCTGCCAGAACCCGCTTGACCGCAGGGTGACGCAGCTCCCAAGAAAAGCTGTATTTGAAGCCGCTGCGCTTCAGATCTGCTGCAGTCAACCCGAAAAAGGCAATATAGCCGATCAGCGTTCCCCAGGCTACGACCTGAATATTCCCCTGGGCAAAGAAAAGCGTGGCAATGATAATGGAAAGTGCTGCCACACCCGGAGCCAATGCTGCCGCAGTAAAGCGATAGCAGCTGTTCAGGATACCGGAGATCACCATACCCACGGACATAAACAGCGTGGAGGGGAACATGATCCGCGCCATCTCCCCTGCCAAAGCCGCGGTTTCCCCGGGAAGCTCCGGCGCGGTCAGCCAGATCAGCAAGGGAGAAGCCAGGACCCCGATGAGCGAGAGGACCAGCATGCCGATGGCAACCAGATTGATCAGGCTGCTGCCCAAGCGGTAGGCTTCCCGATTATCCCCGCCCTCCTGCCAATACTGAGAGAGCATAGGGAGAACAGCAGAGACAAAGGCAAAGCCCAGCACGCTCTGGAAAAAATAAGGCAATGTATACGCAGCCAGATAGGCATCGCTCAAAAAAGATGCGCCAAAGCCATCGGCAATGACCATCTCCCGAACAAAGCCTAGAACCTTGACGCAGCAATTTATCAGCAGAATCCAAGCTGCTGTTTTCAACATATTTTTTTTTGCCATGAAATCACCAAAGCTTCCACCCGGGAAGATCAGAGAAATTTAGAATTGGGAACCGGAGTAATCCACCACTTCCACGCTGGGATCCAGCAGCAATTCCTCATCTTTCACCGTATTCATGCGGATGTTTATATATAGCACCGACCAGAAAACAACCAAAGAAACCTCGTAATAAACCAGAAGGGGGAAGCCGGTGGCCGTGCTGACCCAAAGTTTACTGCCTTCCACGGTATCCAGGATCATGCAGGTTTGCCGGTCAATGCTCTCAAAGCCACTGGCCGTACATTCCAGGTAGTTCTGAAGCTTCGGATTATCCGGTGCATCCGGATTGCCGGGGTCAAAAGGCAGGCGCATGGCGGGAGTGCCGCTGCCCGGGGCATAATTGATCACGGTCTGCTCTTTATAATCATAATAATACTCGCTGAGCCCATACCCCCCCACACTGGTAACAACCTTCATCAGGCCATCCTTATACCAGATCTGCATATAAATATGCCCATCCACATAAGGGATATTCTGCTCAAAGTAATAGGATTCGATCTGCTTCAGGTTTGCATCCAGATCTTCGGTCGTGGAGCTCTCCCCCTTATCCACAAAGGGAGAAACTTCTTCCTCTTCCCCGGATGCATTGCTGCCGTCCTCCGCTGCTCCTTCCTGGCCGGCAGGGGGAGTCTCCGGAATATGGCCGGGCTCCACCACCACCTCCTGCGGATCCTCCTCCACAGGGGGCGCAGAGGGTTGCCCGGAGCAACCTGCACACAGAAGCATCGCTGCAAGCAGCAGCACGAACAAGGCCCAAGGACATTTGTGCTCAACTTTCATCTTTCATCACCATTTCTGCATATTTTTCTTCCCGGCTTTTTACCGGAAAAAGCGGGGAGAAGGCTGAATCAAAAATAAATTATATCTATCATAGCATAAATTCTTTCTCTCTACAACATTCTGACGAAATTTCCTATATAAATGTTCCCCTTAATGGTCACGGGAGACAAAAAATTCCGGAAAACTGCGCAGCAGATCACTGCGGGTGTCAAAAATTTCCAGAGCCTGCAATGCTTTTTCAGCGGAAAGCAGGGCCTCTGCTCTGGCGGCATAGCAGCCCAAAAGGGAAGCATAGGTTCTGGTCTTATTTTTCACATCACTGCCGGTGTTCTTCCCCAAAAGAGCCGAATCCCCCTGCACATCCAGCACATCATCAATGATCTGAAAAGCCCGCCCACTCTGATAGCTGTAGAGCTCCAATGCAGCCAGCTCCCGCTCCCCGGCGCCGCAGAGGTGCGCAGCAGAAAGAACGGCACAGGCCAGCAGGGCACCGGTTTTTCCCCGGTAAATTTCATCCAGACGGGGGCGATCAATACTTTCCGGAGAGGAAGCCAGCTCTGCAGCCTGCCCGGCCACCATACCACCGCAGCCCGCCAGGCGAGCCACCAGAGCCACAGCCCTGCAAAGCCGCTCCGGCTCTGCAGGAACAGAGAGCATCACCGCGAAAGCATGGGTAAGCAGTGCATCCCCTGCCAGAATGGCGCTGGCCTCATCAAAAGCCCGATGGCAGCTGGGGCGCCCCCGGCGAAAATCATCATTATCCATTGCCGGCAGATCATCGTGGATCAGGGAATAGGTGTGGATCATTTCCAGGGCAGCGGCAAAAGGCATCCACGCTGTCCTGCTTTGCCCGAAGGCAGCCAGCGTGGCCGCAAACAAAGCCGGGCGCAGACGTTTTCCTCCGGCCAGAGCACTGTAGCGCATAGCGGCATAGAGCCGGGCCTCCGGCCCTTCCTCCGGAGGAAGAAGCAGTTCCAGCTGCTGCTGCACTTCCGCTTCGATCTCAGCCAAAAACTGTTTCAAATCAGGCATCTGCATCCTCCTGTTCCTTCTCCGGGTCCTTCTCCGATCCCAGAGTTTCCCGAGCCGCGCTGAGCTTCTCCCTGCAGGCAGAAACCAAGACCCTGGCAGCCTTATATTCCTTCAGACATTCCTCCAGTGAAAGAGAACCTTTCTCCATGCGGGAGATGATCCCTTCCAGCTCCTCAATCATCGTATCAAAATCCTTCTTTGCTTTTGCCATGAACAAGCTCCTTTATTCTTCCCCGAAGCAAATCGAATCTTCCGGCTTCTCCCGGGGCTCTTCTTTTTCCATACGGAGAACTTCCGCAGTCAGGGAATCCGCAGCCAGCCTGATATACAGCACATCCCCGGGCAGGCAATCTTTCGCATCCCGCAGGATCCTGCCCCGGCTGTCCATTGTCAAGCTATAGCCCCGGGCCAGCGTTGCCAGGGGGCTGAGAACCTCCAGCCGCAACCGCAGCGTCTCCAGGCGGGCTGCTTTTTGCTCCAGCTGCCCCGCAACTGCCCGCTGCAGACCCTTTTCCGTGCTGGAAAGGTGGAGCTCTGCGGATCGCAAAAGATAGAGCGGTTCCTGTAGGCAATGGGCCTTTTCCAGCAACTGCAGGCGTTTTTCCTGCTGCTCCAGGCATTGCAGGGCAGCCCGGGAAAGCCGCAGCTCCAAAAGCTCCAGCTTCTGAAGAAAGGCCGCAGCATCCGGCACTGCCAGGCTGGCCCCATGTGTGGGTGTGGCAGCACGCAGATCTGCTGCCAGATCTGCCAGGCTCACATCGCTTTCGTGCCCCACAGCAGAGATCAGCGGCGTTTTGGCAGCAGCAATGGCTCGCACCACAAGCTCCGTATTAAAGGCAGACAGATCCTCCTCCGAACCACCGCCACGACCCAAAAGCAGCACATCATGGCCACCCCGATCCGCCCGGGAAATAGCCTCTGCCAGGGAAGCCGGGGCCTGATCCCCCTGGACCAGCGCAGGATAAAGGCGAAGCTGCACCGCCGGCAGGCGGTTATAAAGAATTCGCTGCATATCTGCCCAGGCGGCACTGTCCGGCGCGGTGATCACAGCCACCTTACTGGCCCAGCCCGGCATGGGTTTTTTCCGATCCGGAGAAAAAAGTCCCTCCTCCTCCAGCCGCTGCTTCAAGTCCTTCTGTGCCTGCCGAACAGAGCCTTCTCCCGCAGGCAACAGGGCCTGGGCATAAAGCTGCACAGAGCCATCCCTGTCATAAAGGGAGACAGTGCCGATCACCACCACACGCTCCCCATCCCGGGGGAGCCACTGCTGCAGCGCGGCATAACGGCGGAAAAGCACCACGCGCAGCTGATGATCCCCCTCCCGCAGGGTAAAATACACATGGCCCGAGCTGTGCGCCCGAAAAGCACTCACCTCTCCGCTGACAGCCAGAGAATCAAGAAAGCGGTCCTCCTGCAGATATTCTTTGATATAAAATATAATTTGTTCCACACTATATGTGCGGGGATATACTCTCTCTGCCATACTAATGCAAATTCCCTGTCCATGCTGTTAATCCTGCAAAGCGTAGAAGAAAAGCATTGCGCCGGCTCCGTTTTTCGGCAGAGCCGGGCTTGTCAAAGTGCAGGGAAAGCTGTATATTATAAACAGGGCTGCATACAAACCTGCAATCAGAGGAGTCCGGAGTTGATTTTATGAATTCTTCCGCAAAAAAAATTACCCTGCTGCTTCTGCTGCTGCT
>JAUMYD010000009.1:20645-23657 GCA_030528765.1 Bacillota bacterium | reverse complement strand
TTACGGCCAATGGGAGACAGATCGATCATGATGACCTTTTCCAGCTGCTCCAGCCCAAGGATCTCTTCATGTGCGCCAGGTACGGTATGCGCTCGGTTCAGCTTCCGTGCGCAGGCCTTATACAAAATCTCGTTGACCAGAGAGCTTTTGCCGCTGCCGCTGACCCCGGTGACGCAGACGAACATCCCCAGAGGGAAATCCACATCCACATTTTTCAGGTTATGGGCAGAGGCGCCTTTGACCGTGATCAAACGTCCATCCCCGGGGCGACGATATTCCGGCATGGAGATAAACTTCTTTCCGCTCAGGTATTGCCCAGTGATGGACGCAGGATCCTCCATGATCTCCCGGGGCGTACCGGCTGCGATCACATGGCCTCCATGTTCCCCGGCAGCCGGGCCGATGTCCAGGATGTAATCGGCACTCTCCATCATCTCTTCGTCATGCTCCACTACCAGGACGCTGTTTCCCAGATCGCGAAGCTGCTGCAGTGCCTGGATCAGCCGCGTGTTGTCCCGCTGATGCAGGCCGATGCTGGGCTCATCCAGGATATAGAGAACCCCCATCAGGTGGGAACCGATCTGGGTGGCCAAACGGATGCGCTGTGCTTCCCCACCGGACAAGGTGGCGGCAGCCCGCCCCAGAGTGAGATAATCCAGCCCCACAGTGATCAGAAATTCCAATCTGTCCCGCAGCTCCTTCAAAATGCGGTCGGCAATCATCCGTTCCCGTTCCGTCAATTCCAGCTCTGCCAGGAATTTCAAAGTTTCGCGGATGGGCAGCTGGGTCAGCTCATAGATGTTCAAACCACCAACCGTAACGGCCAGACTTTCCGGTTTCAAACGGGCACCGCCGCAGACCTCGCAGGGCTTGGTGGTCATATAGCGTTCAAATTCTTCCTTCATCCCCTCGCTGCTGGTCTCCCGGTAGCGCCGTTCCATGCTGGAGACCAAACCCTCCCAATGGTGCATCCAGGTGCGCAGTCGGCTACCATCCGGTTCCATATAGGTGATGGGGAAGGTCTCCTTGCCGCAGCCATAAAAAATCTCGTCCAAGACCCAGCGGGGCAGATCCTTGATCGGCACATCCAAAGAAAAACCATGTGCTTCGGAGATGGCTTCGATGTGACGAAAATACCAGCCCTTGGAATTGTTGTTCAAAGGCAGTAGGCCACCCTCCCGCAGAGTCATATTTTCATCTTTGATCATCAGCTTCTCATCAATATATTGGGAATAACCCAGGCCGGTGCAGGCCGGGCAGGCACCAAAAGGATTGTTAAAGCTGAACATGCGGGCTGTCAGCTCTTCAAAGCTGATGCCGCAATCCGGGCAGGCAAAATTCTGGCTGAAAAGCTGCTCTGATTTTTTACCATCCGGTTCTTCGATGGCGATACTTGCCAGGCCGCCGCCCAGTTCCAGGCAGAGCTCCAAAGAATCAGCCAGACGCTTCAGATTGCTTTCCCGCAGGATGATACGATCCACTACCAGCTCAATCGTATGCTTCTTCTGTTTCCCCAGTTTGATCTCTTCGCTGAGCTCCCGCAATTCCCCATCCACACGGACACGGACATAGCCCTTTGCTTTTGCATCTGCAAAGACCTTCTGGAATTCCCCCTTTTTCCCGCGGGCCAGCGGCGCCATCAGGTGCAGACGGCTTCCTTCCGGCATCAAAGAGATGGTATCCACCATCTGATCCACTGTCTGCCGGCTGATAGGCTGTCCGCATTTGGGGCAATGAGCGTGCCCCACCCGGGAATAGAGCAAACGAAGATAGTCATAGATCTCCGTGACTGTGCCCACAGTGGAACGGGGGTTGTGGCTGGTGGATTTCTGATCAATGGAGATCGCCGGGGAAAGGCCATCGATCTGATCCACATCCGGCTTACTCATTTGCCCCAGGAACTGCCGGGCATAAGAAGACAGGGATTCCACATAGCGCCGCTGTCCCTCAGCATAGATGGTATCAAAGGCCAGTGAGCTTTTGCCGCTGCCGGAAAGCCCCGTGATAACAACCAGTTGATCCCGGGGGATATCCACATCTATATTCTTTAAATTGTGCTGCCGCGCACCGCGGACAATAATCTTATCGTGCTGCATGTTCTTCTCCTAAGTGATATATGAATTCTACACAGAAGCCCGCAGATGATCCTTCCAGGAATTTAATAGCATTTATTCGCAATAATAAATCTTTTCCCTGCTGCTTTTCCTGCGAGCCGGAAGAAAACACTCCAGGGATGCTTTCAACTAACCGCTCAGGCAGGGAAAGGCTTTCTCCCCCTCCCTTTGCAGCAGGGGCGCAGACTTTGAACACGCTGCTGCAATCATATTCCACAAAAAAGGCAGGCTATTTTTCATGCGCAGCTGCCCGCAGTTCCATAATGGCATCACGGATCTGGGCTGCCTCTTCGAATTCCAAACGATGGGCCGCATCCTTCATTTCTTTTTCCAGAGAGCGGATCAGCTTTTCCCGCTCGGCCCGCTTCATCTTGGCCGGATCCTTCTGCTTAGCCAAAGGAGAGCCCTTGCTGCTGGAGGTATCCGGCAAAACGGCAGCCAGAACATCCTTCACTTCCTTGACGATGGTGCGGGGTATGATGCCGTGCTCCGTATTATAAGCCTCCTGCTTTGCCCGGCGACGTTCTGTTTCGCTGATGGCAGCTTTCATGCTGTCGGTCATATTGTCTGCATACATAATGACCCGGCCTTCCGCATTGCGGGCAGCGCGGCCAATGGTCTGGATCAGGGAGCGTTCCGAGCGAAGGAAACCTTCCTTATCCGCATCCAGGATGGCAACCAGCGTCACCTCCGGCAGATCAATGCCCTCCCGAAGCAGATTGATGCCCACCAGGACATCAAAAACACCCAGGCGCAGATCCCGCACCAGAGCCATGCGCTCCAGCGTTTTCACATCCGAATGGAGATAGCGAACCTTTATGCCCGCATCATCCAGATATTTTGTTAAATCCTCTGCCATACGCTTGGTCAGGGTAGTCACCAATACCCGCTGATTTTT
>JAUMYD010000009.1:0-20635 GCA_030528765.1 Bacillota bacterium | reverse complement strand
CGCTGGCGTATCTCCTCTTGCAGATCATCGATCTGCCCCTTGATGGGCCGCACCTCCACCAAAGGATCCAGCAACCCGGTGGGACGGATCAGCTGCTCCACCACCTGCTGCTCATGCTCCATCTCATAGGGGCCGGGGGTAGCGGAAACATAGATCAGCTGGTGGGTACGTTCCTCAAATTCCGGGAAGCGCAAGGGTCTGTTGTCCTTGGCGGATGGCAGGCGGAAGCCGTATTTTACCAGCTCTTCCTTGCGGCTGCGATCACCTTCATACATACCCCTAAGCTGTGGAACCGTCACATGGGACTCATCGATCATAACCAGATAATCATCGGGGAAATAATCCAACAAGGTATAGGGCGGCTCCCCTTCTTTTCTAGCAGTCAGGTGGCGGCTGTAGTTCTCAATGCCGCTGCAATGCCCGATCTCCTCCATCATTTCCAGGTCGAAATTGGTACGCTGCTCCAGGCGCTGGGCTTCCAGAAGCTTATTCTCCCGGCGCAGCTTTTCCAGTTCCTCTGCCAACTCTGCCCGGATAGAGGCCAGGGCGCTTTTCATCTTTTCCGCTTTTGTCACGTAGTGGTTGGCCGGGAAAAGGGAAAGCCTCTTCAGATCATCCCGCACCTCCCCGGTGAGCGTATCGATCTCACTGAGCCGCTCCACCTCATCGCCGAAAAGCTCGATGCGTAGCGCTTTATCGCCGCTACCCGCAGGGAAGACCTCTATCACATCCCCATGGACACGAAAAGTACCGCGATGAAAATCCATCTCGTTGCGGCTGTATTGCATATTCACCATCTGGCGCAGAATCGCTTCCCGGGGAATCTCATCCCCCACATGCAGCACCAGACTCAGATCCAGATAATCCGCAGGATCACCCAAGCCGTAAATGGCGGAAACCGAAGCCACGATCAGGGTATCCCGGCGCGTCAGGAGGCTGGCCGTGGCAGCGTGCCGCAGCTTTTCAATTTCATCATTGATGCTGGCATCCTTGGCGATATATGTGTCGGAGCTGGCGATATAGGCTTCCGGCTGATAATAATCATAGTAGGATACAAAGTATTCCACCGCATTGTCCGGGAAGAACTCCTTGAACTCCCCGCAAAGCTGGGCCGCCAGGGTTTTATTATGCGCAATGACCAAGGTGGGCCGGTTCAAACGGGCAATCACATTGGCCATGGTATAGGTCTTGCCGCTGCCGGTGACACCCAGCAGCACCTGATGCCGCAGGCCCCGCTCTACACCGGCACAGAGTTTATCAATGGCGTTCGGCTGATCCCCGGTAGGTTGATAGGCACTGACCAAACGAAATTTTGTATTTGTGCGTTCCAGAATTTCCATATGCTATTCCTCCAATAATATAGTATAGCATACTCTTTAAGAATTGACATCCTGCAAATAAAAAACTTGCGCTAAAGCGAAGCGGAAATGATTGGCAGCAGCACAAAAACATCCCGGGAAGGAAAACCTCCCGGGATGCAGCTAAGTTTATTCATATTTTTACATTTCGCTTCTCAGAATTGCGGGTGCATCTGGTTCAAAAGATCCAGTGCCTGCTGATGAGAGGCCTCTGTCACAATATCTCCGGCGATCATCCGGGCGATCTCCTCCACACGCTGCCCTGCATCCAAAGGATGAGCCTCGATGATGGTGCGGCCTTCCTCCTCATGCTTTTCGATCATAATCTGATTGTCTGCAGCTGCAGCCATAACTGCTGCGTGGCTCACAGCCAGCGTCTGGGCAAATTTCCCAACCTTTGCCAGGCGTTCTGCCACGGCCACCAGGGCCCGGCCACTCATGCCGGTATCGATCTCGTCAAAGATCAGTACGGGTACCGCATCCAGCTGTGCCAGAACCGCTTTCATCCCCAGAAGGATACGGGAAAGCTCACCGCCGCTGGCGATCTTGCTCACCGGCTGTGGAGACTCACCCACATTCGGTTGTATAACAAAGACTGCCCGCTCATTCCCCTGTCGGGAAGGTGCATGCCTCTCCAGCTCCACAGAAAAGACGGCATTGGGCATGACCATAGAGCGCAGCTCCTGGGTAATGGCAGTGCCCAGGGCCTCTGCGGCAGCTTGCCTGGTCTGGCTCAGAAGCAGCGCCGTCTCTGCGTATTTTTTTTCGGCCTGCTGCAGCTCTTTCTGAAAGGCTTCCCCGGAGATGCTGATCTCTTCCAGGCGGGTATATTCTTCCTGCGACTGTCTATATTCCTCCAGCACCGCCGACAGGGATCCACCGTATTTCTTTTTCAAACGATTCAGCTGCACGATGCGGCTCTCCACCTGATCCAACCTGTAGGGATCCATACTGATCCGATCCCGATAGGAAACAATTTCGGCGGCAATATCGTCTGCTTCGTAGTAAAGACTTTGCAGACGCGCATGCAGCTCGGACAAAGCGGGATCCAATTCTGCAGCCTTACGCAAATCTCCATATGCAGAATCCAGCTGCTCCACAACGCCCTTGCTGCTGCGCAGCTGCTCATAAACGGAGGAAGAAAGCTGATAGAGCCTTTCCGCATGGGCCAAAAGATGGGATTCTGCTTCCAGACATTCATCCTCGCCAAGCTCCGGTTCCACGGCGCCGATCTCTTCCATGAGATAAGCAAGCTGCTCCATGCTTTCTGCGCGCTGCGCCTGATTCTCTTCATAATCTGCCAGTTTTTGCTTGGCTTGCTGCAGTTCTGTATAGGCCGAAGCAGTTTTTGCCGCAGCAGCTTCCAGCTCATCCCCACCGAAGTTATCCAGCAGATACAGCTGCCTTTCTTCCTCCAAAAGCAGGGTATGCTCATGCTGGCCATGAATATTGATCAGCATCCGCCCCAGCTCCCGCAGACGAGAGACAGGCGCTACACGACCATTGATCCGAGCCAGCCCGCGCCCACCACGAATCAATTCCCGACTGAGAATCAGGCTTTCCTCATCCATAAGACCATTTTGTTCCAGGAAAAGCTCCACACCCGCCGAAAAGGGGGGCAAAAAGACCCCCTCGATCAGGCAACGATCCTGCCCATTACGGATGAAGCCATCATTTCCCCGTCCGCCGATCAGCAATGACACAGCATCGATGATCAATGATTTACCGGCACCGGTCTCACCGGTAAGGGCCGTCATACCATGCTCCAAAGAGAGGCGCATCCGGCGAATCAGAGCAAAATTTTCCACATAGAGTTCGTAAAGCATAGCGTATCCCTTAAAGCATCAGACTATGAATTTTTTCAACCAAATCCTGGGGCTCACAAGTATCGCTGGCCACCAGAAAGATGGCATCATCCCCGGCCAATGTCCCCAGGAGCTCCTTCCAGCCCAGGCTATCCAGGCAGAAAGCCACACCCTGCGCTGTTCCGGGAAGGGTCTTCATCACAATGATATTATGTCCGATCTCCATTTTCAGCACATTGTCCCGAAGCATCTTTCTGGTGCGGTCAAAGGTATTGATCGTGGCTACGCCGGGCTGGAAGCCATAACGGAAGGTGTTGTTCGCAGAAGCCACCTTCACCAGCCCCAATTCCTTAATATCCCGGGAGATCGTGGCCTGCGTCACATGAAATCCATGCTTCATCAGTTCCTCAGTAAGCTGATACTGCGTTTCGATATTTTGCTGCTCAACGATTTCCCGAATCATTTTGTGCCTGCGATTTTTCATTCTGCATCCTCCTCGAGACATAAATTTAAGATTCAGCTTATATAGTTTTATATATACAACGATTAGGACAAAAGGCTTTAACTGCTAGCGGCTGCGATAAAGCTTCTTCCGGATACGGGCAAAGTAGTTCTCCGGCCGGATCGAAACAATGGCCGCTGGCTGTTTTGCTACGCTTAGCAGCAATCTGTCATGGAGCTGCAGAGAAAAACAGCTTTGTCCGTCTGCAGTCAAGGATGGGCGATCAGCCTCCCCGCTGCAGAGAATCTCCACCTTGCTTTCAGGAGAGGCAACAATAGAACAGGAGAAAAACGGCTGAGCGCAGACAGGTGTGATCAGCAGGATTCGGATATCATTCTGCACGATGGGCCCGCCTGCAGACAAAGAATAGCCCGTGGAACCGGTAGGCGTGGAAACAATAATGCCATCTGCCATATAATCATTCACTTTTTGCTGGTCAATAAAAAGAGAATACGAGATTGCCCGGCTCAGCTCCCCGCTGCGCACAACGAAATCATTGAAAGCCTCATATTCCGCGACGATCTGCCCTGCTCGCTGCACACGGCAGTGTATCATCATTCGGGATTCCACTGTATAATTTCCCTGCAGCAGACTATCAATACCAGGCAGCAATTCTTCCTTCTCCAAGGAGGAAAGGAAGCCTACACGGCCCATATTCACCCCGCATACAGGAATGCCCAAAGGGGCCAGGTGGCGGACTGCCGCCAAAATCGTACCGTCACCGCCAAAGATCAAGGCATTGCTGCAGGCTGAAGGAAAGCAAAAATCTTCCCGCTGCAGATCATCGATGGAATAGCCCTCGGCAGAGCCTGAAATTTCCCCGCCGGAAGCAAGAATATACCTTGCCGCTTCCCGCAACAAAACATGGGCTTTGGCATTGTTGCCATTATAAATCAAAAGCTGTCCCATTATGACCTCCAAAAGCAAACCATATGTATATAATATACATTTATGCAATTCTTGGCAAGTATTTTTTCTAAAAAAAACCGAAAATTATTAACCTTTTTTATCAGCAGTTCTTTTTCGTCAGTCGGTTTTTGTCGCTAAAAAGATAAAAGAAACAGCAGGTAAGCCCCATACTTTTTTAGAATATCTGTTCTGCAAAAGGAAAGTTTAACATGGAGGTTTCGTATGGATATGAACAACATCAACAAATCGAATATAATACTGATCGGCTACATGGGAAGTGGTAAAACCGTGATCGGGAGACAGGTGGCCCGGCTTCTGGATTTTGATTTCGCGGATACGGATGAAGAGATCACCCGGGCATGCGGAATGAGTCTGCCTCAGCTTTTTCGTAAGCACGGGGAGATCCGCTTTCGTTCTGAAGAGCGATTGGTGCTGAAAAAACTTTCCCAAAAGGAACAGTTGGTCATTGCCTGCGGCGGCTCTCTTTTGCCGGAGAGCGGACAAATCGAGATCCTGCGCGAAAAGGGCTTTTTTGTTTTGCTCACTGCCCAGGCGGAGATAATCCGGGAGCGGCTCTCCAGAAAGAATGACCGCCTTCTGCTGGGTGGCCGGCCTTCTTTGGAGAAAATCCAGAAATTACTGCAGGAAAGGGAGAAGCATTTCCAGCAGCTGACGGACTTAGTGGTTGATTCCGGCCTGCTGGACGTGGAGGAGGCAGCAAACCATATCACACAGGCTTTTCTATCTCTTCGTCCGAAGAGATAGAAAAATTCCTGAAACCGGCGAGCTTACAGCTCTGCATCAAAAAGTAAAAAGCTAAGCCCATCTCTCCATTTGTTTCAGCTTAATATTTATGATATAATAGAGTCGTTTCAGCGGATCTATTTTCTTTTCATAGGCCACTTTTCCTTGGGATATAGAATTCCCACTCATGATAAAGCCTGCATGAAACTTTGCAGATAAAACTTTTTTAAAAACAGATACAGGAGAAAGCAATGATCCAATGGTATCCCGGCCATATGGCCCAAACAAAACGCAACATGGACGCGGATATGGCTCTTATCGACATGATCATCGAAGTGATCGATGCCCGGATCCCCCGAGCCTCCCGAAACCCGGATCTGGAGATCTACACAAAAAAGAAATGCCATCTTCTGCTGCTGAATAAAGTTGATTTGGCCGATGCTGGGGAAACCCAGACCTGGGTACAGTATTATCGCAGACTGGGCTATATCCCTGTGGCCATCAATGCCGCCAGAAAGCAGGGCTTGAAAGAGATGCAGGCTGCCATCAGCAGTGCTTCTCAGCCCATGCTGGAAAAGCTTCGCTCCCGCGGGCGGCTCCCCAGAGCAGTGCGGGCCATGGTGGTAGGGATCCCCAACTGCGGAAAATCCACTGTGATCAATGCACTGGCCCCTTCTGCCTCCGCAAAAACAGGAAACAAGCCTGGGGTAACAAAAGGGCGGCAGTGGGTCAAAACCAATGCCGGTATCGAACTGCTGGATACCCCGGGCATGCTCTGGCCAAAATTTGCCAGTGAGGATGTAGCCTTTAAGCTGGCAGTATGTGGCTCCATCAGCGATGCGGTCTTCCCCGTTTATGAGGTTGCCTGTGAGCTGGCCAAACGCCTGGCAAACCTGGTTCCGCAGGTTCTTTTGGATCGTTATAAGCTGAAGGAGCTTCCCCCTTTTCCGGAAGAGATCCTTATCGAGATCGCTAAAAACCGGGGAATGCTGGGGGCAGGTGGGAAAATCCGGGAGGATGATGCTGCCATGGTGTTACTGCAGGAATTCCGCAGCGGGAAGCTTGGCCGCATCAGCCTTGAAAGCCCGAGGAGCCCCGAAGCCGAAGCGGAGGGAGAAAAAAAATGAACGCAGCGCAGCGCAAAGAGGAAAAAGCCAGGAAGGAACTGGAGCAGTGGCAACACATGTGTCTCTATGAGGAGGAGCTTAGGAAAGCCGGAAAAAGGCTGATCGCCGGAGTGGATGAAGCCGGGCGTGGCCCCTTGGCCGGGCCGGTGATCGCGGCGGCCGTTATTCTTCCCGAAGAAGCCTATCTTCCGGGACTCAACGATTCCAAAAAACTCAGCGAAAAACGCCGGCTGGAGCTGGAACAGCAAATCAAAAGAACAGCGCTTTCCTGGGCCTGCAGCAGTGCCAATCATCTGCTGATCGATAGAATTAATATTCTCAATGCCAGCAAGCTGGCTATGGAGCGGGCCCTGAAAAAACTAAAAAAGCAGCCGGATTTTGTTTTGATCGATGGAAACATGCAGCTGAAGCTTTCCCTTCCACAAAAAACCATCATAAAAGGGGACAGTTTAAGCGTTTCCATTGCCGCAGCCAGCATTCTGGCCAAATGCGCCAGAGATCGGCTCATGCTGCAGCTGGATTCCCGCTACCCGCAATATTACTTCGCAAAGCACAAAGGCTACCCCACTGCACTGCATAAAGAATGTCTGCAAAATTATGGCCCCAGCCCTGTTCACCGTCTCAGCTTTAAATATTAAAAGCTTCAGGCACCCAAAGATTCATATAAAAAAATATCCATATAGTTCAGGAGAAAGCATGAGTAAAAAAAGCGATATTCTGGGTGCATGGGGAGAAGAGCTGACGACTGCGCACTTGGAAAAGCTGGGATACCGCATCCTGGCGAGAAATTTCCGCCGAAGGGAAGGAGAAATAGATATCATTGCTGCAAAGGACGAAACCACCTTTTTTGTGGAAGTAAAAAGCCGCTCGCAAAAGGGATTCGCCAGGCCGGCAGACAGTATCACCCCGAAGAAACGCAGGCGAATCGCAAAAGCCGCCACGCTCTGGTTTATTGAGCAAGAAGCAGAAAGTGCCAGCAGCCTGCTGATCGCGGAGGTGTATCCCCAAAGCGGAGAAATTCTGCTTTTTGAAGATTTTCTCTGTTAACAGGTAGTTGGCAGCTGGAAGCTCTCCTGCAGGATGGTTACAGGCTACACTTCTCCTTGCCATCGTCCAGGAGATATGTTAGTATACCTTTGCTGTAATCAATTAAAACACCAAAACTGAGGGTTTAACATTGCAGGAATTATTAAAACAAATTCAGGATCCCACTGACCTGCGGAAGCTGCCAATGGAACAGCTTCCACAGCTGGCAGCAGAAATACGGGAGATCATCATCCGCACGGTAGCAAAAAACGGCGGGCATCTGGCCTCGAACCTGGGGGCTGTTGAGCTGAGCCTGGCGCTGCATTATGCCTTTCAGACACCAACGGATAAGCTGATCTGGGATGTAGGGCACCAGTGCTACACGCACAAACTGATCTGCGGACGCAGAGAGGAATTCCACAGTCTGCGACAGCCCGGAGGGATCAGCGGCTTCTGTAATCGGGAGGAGAGTCCTTATGACTGCTTCACCACCGGACACAGCAGCAATTCCATCTCCCTGGCTTTTGGCATGGCACAAGCCCGGGACAAAAGCGGCGGCCAGGAAAAAGTGGTAGCCGTCATCGGAGATGGTGCTCTTACCGGGGGGATGGCCTTTGAGGGGCTGAACCACGCAGGGGATCTGCCCACCAATTTTGTTGTGGTTCTGAACGACAACGGCATGAGCATTGGGGGGAATGTAGGGGCCATGTCCCGCCGCCTTTCTGCCCTGCGCAGCGGCAGAAAATACAACCGGGCAAAGCACAGCGTCTCCCGGCTTTTGCTGAAGCTCCCCCTGTTGGGCCCAGCTCTGGTAGATTTTATCAGCGGATTTAAGCATACGATCAAATCAGCCGTTGTGCCCGGCATGCTTTTTGAAAACTTTGGCTTTGTCTATTTAGGCCCCATCGATGGTCACGATATCCCGGCCATGGTGGAGATCTTTCAACGCGCCGCAGAGCTGAAGCGTCCGGCGCTGGTTCATGTGAAAACCATCAAAGGCAAAGGCATGAGCCCGGCAGAAAAACAACCTGAGCTTTTTCACGGCATGGGCCGCTTTGATGTGGAGACCGGTGCATCTATCCCCTCCGATTCCAAGCCCAGCTATACAGATATTTTCAGTAAAACCATGATGGAATTGGCTAAGGAACGAGAGGATATCATTGCCGTTACGGCTGCAATGTGCCAGGGGACAGGGCTTTCTCCCTTTTCGGCCGCCTATCCGGAGCGTTTTTTTGACGTAGGGATCGCCGAGCAGCATGCGATCAGCTTTTGCGCCGGGCTGGCAAATGGCGGCCAACGCCCGGTGGCGGCGATTTATTCCAGCTTTCTGCAGCGAGCCTACGATCAGCTGGTGGAGGATGTTTGCCTGCAAAACCTGCCGCTCATTCTGGCTGTGGACAGAGCCAGCCTTGTCGGGGATGATGGATGCAGTCACCAAGGGATTTTTGATCTCAGCTATCTTCGTTCGATCCCCAACATGACTATCATGGCCCCGGCAGACGGGCCGGAGCTGCGAATGATGCTTCGGGCAGCTCTGGATTTCAATTCCCCCACGGCTATTCGCTACCCCCGCTGCACAGCGGCTGTTTTGAATCAGTCCCCCGTCCCCATCGAAAAAGGAAAGGGTATCCTGCTGCGGGAGGGGGGGGATTTCTGCCTTTTTGCGATTGGAACAATGGTGGAAGCCAGCCTGGAAGCAGCAGAATTGCTGGCTATCCGCGGCATTCAGGCCGCAGTTGTCAATGCCCGCTTCGCCGCGCCTTTGGATCAAGAGCTGCTTTTGAAGCTGCTTTCCCGCTGCAAAGGCCGCATTCTCACGGCGGAAGAAAACACGATAAAGGGTGGCTTTGGTGCCGCCTGTGCGGAAAGCCTGGCTGCCTCCGGCATGGAATACGATCTGTGCATTGCAGCACTGCCGGAACAATTCATTCCCCAGGGAAAACGAAATCAGCAGCTGGCAGAATTTGGCCTGGATGGCCCTGGATTGGCAGAACGGGCGATGAAACGCTGGTTCCCAGAAAGGATGGGAAAAAATGGCACAAAATAAACAAAGGCTGGATCTTCTTTTGGTGGAACGCGGCCTCTTCCCTTCCCGTGAGCAGGCCCGTGCCGCCATTATGGCCGGCGAGGTGTTGGTGGATGATATGAAAATCGACAAGGCCGGCACAGCCGTAAAGGAAAGCTGCAGTATCCGTCTGCTGGGAGAAAAGCTGCCCTTTGTTTCCCGAGGCGGGCTGAAGCTGGCAAAAGCTATTGAAAGCTTTCATCTGGATTTATCCGAAAAATGTGTGCTGGATATCGGCGCCTCCACCGGCGGCTTTATTGATTGTGCCCTGCAAAACGGTGCAGCAAAGGTCTATGGCGTGGATGTAGGCTATAATCAGCTGGCATGGAAGCTGAGAAACGACCCCCGTGTCATCTCCCTTGAAAAAACAAATGCCCGCTATCTGGATCGCAGTATCATCGATGAGGACGTAGACCTGATCACAGCGGATGTTTCCTTTATCTCGCTGACGCTGGCTCTGCCAGCCGCGATCCAGCATCAGCTGAAGGCAGAGGGCGCTATTGCAGTCCTGATCAAACCGCAATTCGAAGCCGGCCGTGAAGCAGTGGGAAAAGGCGGCGTGGTACGGGACAAAGAGGCGCATCGGGCGGTGTTGAAAAGAATCCTCTCTGCCTGTCTCCAGTGGGGACTATCAGTGCAGGGTCTGGATTATTCCCCGATCACCGGCGCGGACGGAAATATCGAATACCTGCTTTACGCGGTGAAATCCTCTCTCCCACCAGCGGAGATCGATATTGATCAGATCATTGAAGAAGCCTGGTCTGCCCATAAAGCCTGAAAACACAGAACTGTGCGCAAAAGAGGATTTCAGAGAGCAGAAAGCACCCTTCTGCAAAGTTTGAAGCAGATTTCCCTCAAAGCTCTCCCCTGCAGCATAAAAGGCCGGCAGAATAAGATCGTTTGCAGGGGCAGCGCATAAAATTCTGTCCCTGTTCTTGCAGAATCTGCCTTTTTTGTTCGTCTGCGTACAAATAGAGCGATCCATCAAAATTTGGCGAATGCATATGATTTTATGAATCGAGAAGGTTTCACAATCTGATAAAAGAGCAAGCAATATTGAAGTGACCCCAAAAAGTTAGACAATATTTCAAAGTGAAAATTGTTTAAGCAGCCGAAAGGGCTTGCTGTTTGTGAATCACAGACGGCAAGCCCTTACGTTTCGCTTTAACGCGATAGTTATTGCAATAATCCAAGCATTCGATCAGTTCCAGTTTGAAATGTTCCATAGACTCAAATTCTTGCAGATAGAGCAATTCACTCTTGAGCAAACCGAAGAAATTTTCCATTACAGCATTATCCAGACAGTTTCCCTTGCGGCTCATGCTTTGCCTACCTCCATTTTTTGTAAGTATTCATTTGCATTGCTTGTATTTATACCCTGAACTTGGTCCGAGCGTAGTATTAAATTGGCCTTGTCCGGGATGGTATCAAAAGCTTTGTCCAACATGGAGGTTACCATATTCAAAACCGGACGCTTTGAGATTGTACGGCTGATCAGATCTCCGCTGTGCAGATCCAAGATGGGAGATACATACAGCTTCTCTCCAAACATATTGAATTCCGTTACATGGCAACGTGATCTATGTAAGCACGGAAAAGAACATTGTTTTTTGCTGTGGCATCCGATTTCAAGCTCAGGATTTTGGGTCGGGTTGGTTTCATTCAGAAACATTTTAAGGCATTTATATGTAAATTGCCCCTTGCGCAAGGGTGACCGCGGCACAGATCGCCAAGGCCACATTCGCCTTTTCGCACAGCTTCATTGCCAAAGAAAGCCTTTTCCGGCCTGATGCATATATTATAAAAAGCCGACCTATGCTCGTTAGCACAGATCGGACTTTTGTTTTATGCGCTCAAAAAAACATCAAGGAAGCTTTTTATGCATCTGCTCTACTTTTTTCCCTGCAGCTTCCGAACCAGGGATTCCAGCGGGCGGGCGATATGCCGGGTCCCCCACATTTCCCTGGGGTCGATCGGTTCTGTAAGAATGGTCATCAAGCCCGCAAGATTCCCGCCGCAGATATCTGTAAACAGCTGATCCCCCACCATAGCTACCTGCTGCGGTGGAAGCCCCAGCTCCCGGCAGCCCTTGCAGAAAGCACTTTTCCGGGGCTTTAAGGACATATAATAGGTCTGCAGCCCCAGCAGCTCACCCATGGGACGAACCCGCTCCTCATGGCTGTTGGAAAGGATGCAAAGTCGGAATCCCCTGGCCTTTCCGGAATCAAGCCAAGCCTGCACGGCCGGATCCACCTCCATCCCATGCCAAACCGTCAAAGTATTATCCAGATCCAAAAGCAGACCGCGGATCCCTTTTTCAGCAAGAAGGGAAAAATTGATCTCAGTAACGTGGCGGACTTCCAAATCTGCCCGCAATAAATTCTTTTTGACCATTTCTTTTCCGGAAGAAGCCCCGCTCCTTCCTGCTCCTTTACAATTTATTGCAGCTGCACCCCTGCGGCCTGGAAAAAGCAGGCTACCGGATAGGCTTCCGGAAAAAGAACAAAGCCTTCAAATGCTTTCCCGGAATACGGCCTTTTTCAGCTTATCAATGGCCCTTTTTTCGATGCGGCTGATATATGAGCGGGAAATCCCCAGCTTCTGGGCGATCTCCCTTTGTGTAACGCGGTTGCCGTTTGGCAAGCCGTAACGCAGAGAGAGCACCAAACGTTCTTTTTCATCCAGAACATACAGATGCTCCCGCAGGCTGCGGCGCTCTTCATCCAACTCCACGCGCTCCTGTGCACTGGATTCCTCGCTGCCCAACAGATCGATCAAGGTCAGCTCGTTGCCTTCTTTATCGTATCCCACCGGATCACTCAAAGATATTTCTGTTTTCTGATTGCGAATCGAACGCAGATACATAAGAATTTCATTCTCGATGCAGCGGGAAGCATAGGTAGCCAGACGAGCCCCCTTATCCGGAGAAAAGCTGCTGATACCTTTGATCAGGCCGATCGTCCCTATGCTGATCAAATCCTCCCGATCCACACCGGAGCTTTCAAACTTCTTACAAATATGCGCTACCAGGCGCAAATTACGCTCGATCAGCATATTTCTTGCATCTGCTTCCCCTTGAGAAAGGCGGAGTAAAGCCTCTGCCTCCTCAGCTTCGTTCAGCAGAGGCGGAAAAATGCTGTTATGAAGAAAGGCAATAAAGTGGGAGATCTCCGCAGGAACAATGATCAGGGGCATGGCAACCTCCGGCAGCTGTTTTTATCAGTTTATGCCGAAAAAAAGCCTTTGTGCCTGTTCAAAAATCCTTTACACCAGAAAACCCGGCTTCACCAGGAAAAGACTAAAATCAATATGGCAAAAAGCAAAGGTTCATATCCGTTTGCACCTCCACGCCGTTAACAGAACCAGAGCTACTATATTGCCACATTCGAAAATTATAATAAAACTCCGGAGTGTCACTGTAGCCAGCAAACCACCAGTCGTAGCCGTTCAGCCGATCCAGCTCATAACGGGTGTAGGCCAGATCCCCATATATGTAAATCATCGGCAAATAGCCTGCCTGAGCAATGGTTTCACAGAAGGCCAGTGCGCAATCAGTAAGCACCGTGTTATCCAAGCCGTTTGTGCGGGCATCCGTTGTTCCGGCCGTTTCCCAGTCAAAAACGATGGGATATGTGAGGGGATAATCCCCCATATTCTCCAGAACAAATTGCGCCTCCTCCACGGCCTCCTCAGGCGTAATGGCCTGTGAATAGAAATAAATCCCCAGCTTCATCCCAGCCTCAGCAGCAGCCTGCATATTTTCATGGTAACGCTTATCCAGGTTCAGCCTGCCTTCCGTATTCCCCCTGTAGCCAAGACGGATAATTGCAAAATCAATTCCATCTGCCGCTACTGCGGGCCAATCGATCTCGGCCTGCCACTCGGAGATATCGATACCTGTCTCTACCTGGCCTGGCAAATAAATATTTCTTCCGCTCTCCCAGAGGAAATCTTCAGCCCGGTAGGTATTTGGCAGCAGCCCCGGCAAAAGAGACAGCTCCTGATCGTTGAAAAAGATATGATCCTGGGCACCATAGCTGAGCACAGCCCCGGAAAAATTGATGATATTGCCGTCAACCTGCGTATTCTCAAGAATTACTTCCTCCGTATCCCCACCAGCAATAAAAAGATCACCTGTCACATGAGAATTGATCAGCAGGATTCTCTCCCCTGCCAAAAGGGCATTTCCCTCAACATAGATATTGAAAAGGCCATTTTTTCTCCAGAGATCATCAATGATATTATCCAGAATGACCACCACCTCTGCACGGGTAATGGCATCCCGGGGCCGAAAATACTCCGGGCTGTCTGTAATATAGCCGGCTGCCGTGAGTGCCGTAACAACAGGCAGCGCCCAATCAGCCACCTCTGCACTATCCTGATAGGGAAGCTGAAAATCGGGGAACATCTGATCCAGACCCAGTGCTCTGGCGATCATGACCACTGCCTCCTGGCGGGTGATCCCGTCTTCCGGACGAACCAAATCTTCGTATCCCAGCATGATGCCGGCTGCGTTTACCTGCAAAACCGCCTCTGTGTACCAGGTCTCCCCAAGATCAGAAAACGAATTCTCCGCAGCTTCGGAATACTGGAATATGCGATCCAGGATCAAGGCCATTTCCCCACGGATGATGCCATCATCCGGACGAAAAAGCCCTTCGCTCCCCTGGATCACCCGGCGCTCACTCCAGGTTTCGATAGCGGCAGCTGCCCAATGCCCCTCCGTGTCCGTATATGCAGATCCATCCAGGGCCAGAGCTGTGGCAGAGAAAGAAAAAAACAAAAGAAAGGCAAAGAAAAACAGCAAATAACGACGCAGCATATATTTTCTCCTTTTATAGAGTCGAACACAAAAGATATGGTCTGAAAGTGGCTAAATATGAGCTATTATAGCACAAAGAAATATAAAAGAAAAGCCAGCCTTCCAGGATAAAAATACATATATTGATACAGAAAAAGGCAGTGAACCAACTTTCCCTGATTTTCCCGGAGGCGCAAGCGATCTCATTAAAAACTGCAAACAGACAAAAGCCTCCTGGCAGAGGCTTTTGTCTGTTTGCATAAAAGTTCATTCATGATCAGGGAAGCGGACAGAAAGCTTCCTCCGCCCATTCCCTGATCCGATCCGGAATATGGAGAGAGCTTCCTTTCTCAGCGTATAAACATAGCATCCCCGAAGGAAAAAAAGCGATACTCCTCTTTCACTGCCGTCTCATAGGCATGGAGCACGCTTTCCCTGCCGGCAAAGGCAGAAACAAGCATGATTAGGCTGCTCTTGGGTAAATGAAAATTGGTGATCATCGCATCAATAGCCTTGTAGCGATAGCCGGGATAAATATATTTTTGCGTCCAGCCTTCACCGGGAAGGATCGTTCCATCCTCGCTGCTGACCGTTTCCAAAGTGCGGACTGCCGTTGTCCCCACCGCGATCACCCGGCCACCAGCCGCCCGGGCCCGATTAATAGCTGCCGCGGCTTCCTCTGTGACCCGATAGAATTCACTGTGCATGGTATGCTCTTCCACTGTTTCTACCTTTACCGGGCGAAAAGTACCCAAGCCCACATGGAGCAGAACTTTTGTGATGCCCACGCCCCTTTTTTCAAGAGCAGCGAGCAGCCCATCAGTAAAATGCAGACCAGCCGTGGGCGCAGCAGCAGAACCCCTCTCCCGCGCGTAGACCGGCTGATAGCGGCTCTGATCCTCCAAAGGCTTTTTAATATAGGGAGGCAGCGGCATGGTTCCCAACCGATCCAGCAGCTGAAAAAAATCCCTTTTGGCGTTAAAGCGAATCAAGCGGCTCCCTTCATCGCTGTGGGACAGAACCTCTGCCTGCAATTCCGGCAGATCAAAAAACAGCTTCGCCCCGGGGAGGGCTTTTTTCCCGGGCTTCACCAGGCACTGCCAGACATCCGCTTCCACCTGTTTCAGAAGCAACAGCTCGATCAAAGCACCTGTTTCCTTATGGGCATAAATGCGGGCAGGTAGTACCTTCGTATCATTGATGACCAGAATATCACCAGATCTCAGCTCCTCAGCCAGATCACGAAAAATGCGGTGCTGCAGGGCTCCGCTCTTTCGATCCATAATCATCAGCCGGGATGCATCCCGGGGTTCGATAGGATCCTGGGCAATCCGTTCTTCCGGCAATTCGTAATTAAAATCGTCTACTCGCATGAGAACCTCTTTATTCCTTTACCTGTATTCTTCTTCAAAATCAGATTCCTTTCTCAAATTCTTCTGTGCCACTGTCTTTTTCTTTATCCGCAGTCTTAATAATATTCGCTGATCTCCACACCAGCACCGCAATAATAATGCGCAATGATCTCTTCCCAGCTGTAGCCCTCATCCGCCATGGCGATAGCGCCCCACTGGCTCATTCCCACACCATGACCGTAGCCTTTTCCGCTGATGCGTACACCATTTGCATAGCTCCCCTTCTTTGCAAGCTCTTTCACGCCATCCCCGGAATAGACATAGAAACTATCCGCATTACCGTTTACCAGCATTGCCTTGAATGCTGCGCCTATAGCATAAAGCCCCTCAAAGCTTTCCCAGGCACGGGTTTGTCCATCCGCACCCAGAACATAGCCTGCGATCTGCTGGCCGGAGCTATCCGAAATGCTGATCAGATTGCTTTTCAGATTCAGCAGGGAGCAGATATTATATTTCGTAGCTGTAACACTGTCTTTTGTTCCATGAATACTCAGCTCCATGGCTCTTCCGGAAACGCTGCTTTGCCCTTCGTGGCTCTGGCTGATACTGATCCCCTTATAGGAACCGATATCCGTTTTTCCATAGGCATTGGCAAGACGCACCAGATCTGCAGGGCCGTAATCCACTGTCCAGGAATAGCAGGACGCACCATAACTGCTGTAATTCCCCGCCTTCTCATCGTGGGGGGAGGGAACGCCGATAAAAGGGATTTCATCGCTGTTCCAGACATTCTCTATGTTTTCTGTATGTCCACCTGCATTGGAGCTGTAATATGCGGGAACCAGCTCATTTCCATAAATCAGGACCTGGCCGCGGGTTTCATCCACAGCCCGGCGTACAGCTTCGCTCTCTGCGCTATAGCCACCATAGACCTGAGAGGAGGTAGTGGCTGTCACATCATAAAACACATTGCTGCTGCTGACATTCGCCAAAGCATAGGAGCGGGAAGCCACAGCCTGTGCCTTCAAAGCTTCCTCATGATAATTATAGCCAAGCTCCCGACCAACGACACCGTAAAGGTAGAGCTCGATATCCACAATATTGATCCCGTAGCAATAGCTGTTATTCATCATCAGCTTAAAGCCCCCGCGATAGCTTTTTCCGCCCAGGGAAAAACGGGCTTCCGGGTCTTCACTGAGAATCATCAAAGGTTCCGCACTGTCCTCTGCAGCATCACTCCACTCGATCCAATATCTTCCATATTCATACGAAAAGCTTACGCTGTCCCCTTCCCGAAGCAGACCCAGCTCCATCCCTCTTTCATCCTGAATCAGATAGGTCCCTTCCTCTATCCTGAGCGTATAACTGCATTCAGCAGAGGAGCTGTGCAGTAAAACACGAACATCATAACCGCTCATCTTAGAATCTGCAAAAGCAGGCACGGAAGATACCAGCAGCAGCAGGAGAGCAAAAAAAACAGTCAAACATGCTTTCTTCATTCTATCAGTCCTTTTTATCGGTTCTTTTTTATCAGTCTCATAGTTTATCTGCCCATTGCTTTTATACAGTATCATACGCACAGCGTTTCTTAGTCCTCAGTGCCGATCTGCTGCTTTGTGGGACGGGCTTTTTTCGCATAGCGCTCTTTCTCACTGTAGATGCAGCCACAGTATTTTTGCATATACAAGCCCCGTTCCCGGGCATCGGCCTGTCCATCCCGGAAGCCGGGGCGGAGATCCTGAAAAACGAAATCAATGCCAAAGCGGGCGGCAGCTTCCTGACCGATCTTTCCGATCAGCTCCTGATTCTGATACGGACTTACCAGCAGCGTACTGCTGAAGGCCTGAAAACCCCGATTCGCTGCCTCCTCTGCCGCTGCTTCCAACCGGGAGCGATAGCAATAACTGCAGCGCTTCTCCGGGGTGGAGGCTACCTGCTTCAGCCAGATCTCCAGGGGATAATCCGCATTCACGGCATATTCCAACCCCAGCTGCTCCATGAGCTCCACGAAAGACAGGCGGCGGGATTTATGCTCCTGAAAGGGATGGATATTCGGATTATAAAACCAAGCAAAGAGCTCGTAGCCCGCTACCTGCAGCTGCGGGATGGATCCGGCAGCACAGGGCCCGCAACAGCAATGCAAAAACAGTTTCATATCAAAATAAACTCCCTTGCTCTTTCTTTTCTCCATTTGCCAGGTTCAGATTTCTTTTAGGCTGCAGACCGAAATATTCCCAGGCTGCAGCAGTAGCAAGCCTCCCCCTGGGGGTACGCTGGATGAAGCCGATCTGCATCAGGTAGGGTTCGCACACATCCTCAATGGTATCCACGCTCTCTGAAATGCTGGCCGCGATATTGTCCAGCCCAACGGGCCCACCATCGTATTTCTCCAGCAAAGCCAGCATCATCTTCCGATCCGTGTAATCCAGCCCGCTATCATCCACACCCAGCATATTCAGGCCATCTGCTGCAATCTCCCGCGTGACCACACCATCCCCCTTCACCTCCGCGAAATCCCGCAGGCGGCGAAGAAGCCGATTGGCGATACGGGGAGTTCCCCGTGAACGTTTACTGATCTCAATCGCACCGCCCTCATCAATGGGAACACTGAATATTTTGGCAGAGCGGCGGATGATACGCAGAAGCTCCTGCGGACTGTAGTATTCCAGCCGGCAAATCACGCCAAAGCGATCCCGCAGGGGTGCAGCCAGCATCCCCGCCCGGGTAGTCGCACCGATCAGCGTAAAGGGGGGCAAAGGCAGACGAAGGCTTTTCGCGCCCGGCCCCTTCCCGGTAACGATGTCAATGCAAAAATCCTCCATAGCAGGATAAAGAACTTCCTCCACGGTGCGGTTCAGGCGATGTATCTCATCGATAAAAAGAATATCCCGCTCCTGCAAATCGCTGATGATAGCAGCCAGATCCCCCGGGCGGCCGATCGCAGGGCCGGAGGTAATGCGGAGATTCACATTCAATTCGTTGGCTATGATAGTTGCTAAAGTGGTCTTTCCCAAACCTGGGGGGCCATAAAGCAGCACATGATCCAGTGCTTCTCCCCTTCCCAGGGCGGCCTTAACAAAGATCTCTACGTTTTCCTTGACCTGCTTCTGGCCTGTATATTCGCTGAAAAAGCGGGGACGAATAACGAGCTCGTTTTCATCTTCCCAAAGATATTCCGGCGATGTGATTCTGGATTCGTCCATGTTCTTTCCTCTGTTTTATACGGTACGGGCAATTTTTAAAGCCTCTCTCAGCAGTTGTTCGGAGCTGGCTTCCGGGCCCAGTGCTTCACGGGCACCCATGGCAAAGCTCCTGGCTTCCACTGCAGTATAGCCCAGCTGCTTCAGCGCAGCCAGCAGGAAGGAATCCAATTCCTCCGATGCAGAAGAGGCGGGGAGCTTCTCTTCCCCTTCTGCCGGGGAAAAAGAAGCCACTTTATCCTTCAGCTCCAGCAAAATGCGTTCCGCCGTCTTTTTTCCCACGCCGGAAACGGCAGTAAAGACTTTCAGATCCTTCTCGCCAATCGCAGCCGCAAAGCGGGAGGGGTTCACCTGATCCACGATGGCCAGGGCCGTTTTTGCACCGACCCCGGAAACTCCAAGCAAAAGGCGAAACATTGCCAGCTGCTCCGGATCACCGAAGCCATAGAGAGTCCATGCGTCCTCCCGAACCTGCAAATGGGTGTGCAGAAGCAGCTCCTGATTCATAACAGGCCGCGGATGCAAGCGGGAGACAGGCGCAAGAACACGCAAACCCACAGAGCCCAAATCAAGCACCAGGCTATCCGTATCCAGCTCCACCAGCGTCCCTTTAACAAATGCGATCATAGCTAAAGCTCTCCCCGAAGTTTTCGTCCATTATAGTAATGCGCGTGGGTTATGGCGATCGCCAAGGCATCCGCTGCATCATCGTTTTTTGGTGGGGCCTCCATTCGAAGCAGGCGGGCCACCATATATTGGATCTGCCGCTTCTCCGCCCTTCCGTAACCCGTCAATGCCTGCTTTACCTGAAGAGGCGTATATTCCGAAATGGGGATATTCTGCTGTGCGCAAGCCAAAAGCAGCACACCCCGAGCCTGTCCGACAGGCACGGCAGTACTGCTGTTTCGGTTAAAAAAAAGCTCTTCTACAGCAATTTGTTCCGGCTTGCAGCGCTGCAGTAGCGCGATCAAAGCATCATAAAGCCTGACCAAACGATCTGCTGCAGAAGCAGGCGGCGAAGTGCGCAAAGTTCCGTATTCCACCAGATCATAGCACCCACCCCTAGCATCGATCAGGCCAAAACCTGTGATGGCGGTGCCGGGATCCAATCCCATTATCAGCATACATGCTCCTTTATTATGCAGAAACTTTTAACTTAATTACATTCCACAAACTATAGGGGAATCCTGCCGTTCCTCCATAAATGCCTCCTCGTGAAGGAATGTCTATGGAAAAAAATAATTTACATCTTGACTTCCTAAAAGAAAAAAGATAAAATATATAAGGTTTCCTGGTTTTCATTTTATTCCTTTGCAAGCGTCCCCATAAAAACGATTTGCCAATGTAGCACAGTTGGTAGTGCAGCTGATTCGTAATCAGCAGGTCGCCGGTCCGAGTCCGGCCATTGGCTCCAGAAACGCCCGAAAACTGCGGTTTTCGGGCGTTTTCAGTTTTAAATTGTTCTGATTTACCGATTCACATTTTTGACGTTTAATCAATAATACGCTGATTACAAATTGACATCGTCAAGAGTTATGCGCAAAACAGTTTGCAGACTCCGGTCAAAAGAGGTCAGCCGACAATAGAGACGTCCTCAAAAGCCGCCTCTAAATGCTTCATATTCATGCACTTCTTGTTACCCACATGATGCAGCCGGGAACTGAACAGCATCAGAGCAGAGTTGCCGTCTGGGAAAGTTCCCACCCACGAGTTCGGTGACGGATTTCCCGGTTAAGTCGCTCAATA
>JAUMYD010000107.1 GCA_030528765.1 Bacillota bacterium | reverse complement strand
TATAGAGCTGTCTTCTCTTTAGCGGGGAATTTGCTTTCTATCGTTTTGCTTCCCGTATATGCAGGAAGAATCTTCCCTGTGGGCCATGCTTTCGCCAAGTGGCTCTGCTTGTTTTATCGGAGATTTTATGCAAAAAGAATACATTTTGCCGTTCTTTCCATGAGCTTGGCTGCTGTCAGTTCCGGTCTCTGTTTCAGGGAGAAGATCGCCAGAGACTGCTTTTGGCATCGCCAAGCGTTCCGGAACAGAAGAAAGAGGAGAGGATATTGGATGCGGGAAAGAAGGCTGTTTTTTCGAAAACCTTTTGCAGACTTTCAGTAAGGGGAAAGGCGTACTGCTTTTCTCCCCTTGTAGCCGCGTGGAAAGAAAGCCCCGGAAGGGGGGAGCACTTCCCTCGTCGAAGATAATTTATATTGGGTTCTCTGCAGCTTATTTGTTTTATTCTTCGGAAATAGCAAAGTTTTTGGGAGGTAAATCAAAGGAGGGGGCATGGAACAGTTTGCTAGGCTAAGAAGCACTGGCATTTTCAAGCTTTTCTGCAGGCTTCTTCCTTTGGGCCCGGAAAGCAGGGCTGCAGCAGAGCCGATATGCGTCAAGCCGGATGCTAATAGTAATAATTTTGTTTGTAATGGTGTTTAGATGCGTATTTGCTCATTATTCTTAGTGTAATATGAAAAGGAGGTATGGCATGAAAACGAAAACGAAACGAATCATGATCATGTCCCTGTCCCTGCTGTTGCTTTTATTTTTGGCATCCTGCGGCAGGGAGCAGCAAGGTGGAGCTCCCACCCCGAACGGAAATGAGCTGATTCGGAATGAAGAAGCTTTGAAGCCGGGTGTTCCAGAGAAAAATGAAGAGCTTTCTCCGGAAAGCAGCAGCCCTGAATCTCCGGCCGCTGCGCAGGAGCTGTCTTCTTTTGATCCTGCAGCCCTTGGAGGTAGCTATTGGAAGGCGGTAAAATACAAAACTGCTGATGGTTGGTCGGATTTTCCACTTCCAGGATATTATGAAGAAACTTACATGGAAATGGATGTCTTTTTCTATGGAGACGGAACGGCCCGCCTTCGGGAACTGGAAGGAGATATTTACTGGGATGGAGATAGCCCCATGGCCATGACTGGCAATTGGGATGCTTATGAGGATGGTGTTCACCTCAGCTTTTCTGAGTATCTCAGCCCTGTCTTTGCGGAATCTATTCCGGCAGTAGAATATGGCGATCCGCACTTTCGCTATGTGGATGGCAGCAATGCGGAAGAAGCTGATATGGCCGGAGCTCTGACGCTGGATTACTATGGCGGTGAGGTTTATTTTGTGCAGCAGGAAATGCCGGAAAAGGGTCATGAGTTCCTCCTGGCTGATTTGGAGGGCCAGTGGCAGCTCCATGCCTATGAGGTGGAGGGCAGCTTCTGCGAAGTCTCGGAATACGATCCGGTAGAGACCCTTTTTTTCTGGCATAATGGCGGGGGCCACTTGCTGGCTGATTATTATAAAACTGCTGGTGAATTCAGCTCTGAAATTCGCATGGAGGGAATGCCCCTCAAGCAGGTGGAGATAAACGATGATTATCTGCTTTTTATGGAGAACGGTAACGAAGCCTGGTATGTAGAGCTGGGGATGGAGGGGCAGGCAAAGACAGCAGATCATATTGTTTCAGAGTCTTTTTCAGTGGCAATGATTGATTTGGATACCTTGCTGATCCACTATGTGGCAGAATCAAGCATGGAGCCTTATATGGTGGGTGTCAGTTATACATACAAGCGCGTGGGAGCCGCTGAATAAAAAATCTGAGCGGTTGCACCTTCCAGTGCTCGGCCTAACAGGAATTTTTTTGCCAAGCTATGTAGGACAGCCGCTTTTTGCTTTGATGATGTCCTATCATAGGGTGGAAACTGCTGAGCCGCGAAAAGCATAGATGATGTAAAAAAGTAGCGAAGGCGCGGTGGCTTTACTTAAGCAGTAGAATCAGAATATATTTACGGTTCCGGAAAATCAGAATAAAGGCTTACTTACTTTTCCGTTGGCCTGCAAGATTTTTCCCCTCCTCAAAAAAGCTTAAAGGGAAAGAGCCTGAAGCACGGCTTCCTGCAGCACAGGAGGTATTTCAAACGGTCACAGCAAGAGCATGGCCAATGATTTTGCGTTCCTGAAACGCTCTATGGATTATGTGCCGGCAGGCTGGCTGCGTGATAGCGAAGGGGAGACATGGAGCAGGAGTAAAAGCTGTCGTATCTGTGTACCAGAGTTTTCCGGTTCTGAAATTCCGATATAAAGGAAGGAGCAATCCCATGTACATTAAAAAAAGTGGGAAAGGGTTTGCTGTTATCAGTCTTGCTTTGCTGCTTTTGTTCCTCCTTTCTGCCTGCGGTGGAGCTGGTGAAATATTTTTTTACAATGCGTCCCCTTTAGAGCTTGAGGGAGGGGAGCTGGTCAGCAAAGGAGGGCTTTCCCCGAAGCCGACTGAAGATCCAGAGATGGAGAATGCATCTGATTCAGAGGATCCTTCCGGAGAAAATGGGGAAGAAGCTCCCCAGAGCACCGAAGATGCGCTGCTGAAAAACTTCCGGGAGGCTATGCTGGAGTCTAATAAGATGGGTGCCATTCTCTATCTTGGCAGCTATGAGGCTGAGCTGGGCAGTGATGAATTTTACAGAATGTTTTCCGCTGATATTGAGGCCATGCCTTTCATCCGGGATATCCCCCGGGAACGCATGATCGAGGAGGAAGGCTACTATGTCTTTTGTCTTATTCCTGCCGATCCTAATGCATCCGTATCGGTGAATGAATGGATTGTTGATGAGAGTAATGATTACCTCGGGGAAGCGGGTGATATTCTGTATCATAGTGAGAGTGGAGAACCTGTTCTTATGCGGGGTGGCGGTGAGTATCTCCCTTGTCTCGCCATCAATATGGCAGACAGTGAAGGGAGAGTGTTTTCGAATTATAGGCCCGGGATTTCCGGGGAGGATGGTCGTGTGCTACTGCCTGTTGATCCTCAGACAGAAGAACCCATGCTTTTTGATTACTCTTCGTATGGGGAAGGCTTCGCCGGGGATGGAGAGGATCAGCTTGTGGCTTCAGGAGACTATCTGTTTCTTGGGGAGTGGTATGCGCATGAGCTCTACGCTGCGGATGGAAGCACCTGGTCGATCAGACTGAACCTGAAAGTGGATGGTCTGGTGGAGTATTTTTATGGCCCAGGTGAAAGCGATGAGCTGATGATGCTGCACGGTGCCTGGGATCTTGATTCTGCCTCCGCAGGGTATTGCAGTATCCATTTTGAGTCTGACGAAACAAGAGGCCCTTATTCCGTTGAACTTCAGATCGGTTACTACGGTGAGGGCTCGCCTTATATAATGATGACAGATACGGGTGCTGATTTACCCGGACTCAAGGAAATGGGTCATGGCTCTGCGATTTTGGATTTAGTTTATCCTGATTGAAGCAGAGCTCGAACTGCTTGGCTTTTCAGCCCCGGTGCGATGGGTTTTAGATGTGGCTTTCAGAAGAATAGGATATTTCTTTTGGTTAAAAGAAGCGCTAGAGGCGGAGGAAGATAAAAACTTACAGGAACAGCAGAGTTTTCTGCTGTTCCTGTTTTTGTATGAGTTGTTTCCGTGATGCTGAAACGGTTAAAGAATTCTGGATCTTGGTATTTGGTCTGTTTTCAAAAATATTTTCAGCCAAAAGGTGATAAAATCACGGAGAAAGAAAAGGCTATGCTGTATAATTAAAGCACAATAAGTCGAAAAGGTTTTGTGCGTTTCCTGAGCCACCTCTTATTTGAGCCTCCGGATCTTTCCCGAGACTGTGCTGGGAAACTTTGAAAAGGACAAGCCTTGTTTTATCGGACGGAAAGGGGAATGAAAATGAAAGTTCTTATTGTTGGCGGTGTCGCAGCGGGAGCCAGTGCGGCAACCAGACTTCGCAGATTGGACGAGCACGCTGAGATCATCATCTTCGAACGCTCCGGATATATTTCTTACGCTAACTGCGGTTTGCCATATTATATTGGGGATGTGATCCAGGATCCCGCGCAGCTGAGTTTGCAGACAGCAGAAAGTCTTTATTCCCGCTTCCGGATTCAGGTGAAGACCCGCCATGAAGTGCTGGCGGTTCACCCGGAGCGGAAAGCGATCTCTGTGTTGGATCTGGAAAAAGGGATATCCTTTGAGGAGTGCTACGATAAATTGATCCTCGCACCAGGGGCGAAGCCCAGCCTTCCTCCTCTCCCCGGCCGAGATCTTGATAGGGTATTCACCTTGCGGACTGTGGAAGACAGTCTCCGCCTAAAGGAATTTATCCGGGAAAAGCAGATCCGTTCTGCGGCTCTTGTAGGCGGTGGATTTATCGGGGTAGAGCTGGCAGAGAACCTGCGGCAGCAGGGGCTGGATGTGACTGTGATCGAATTGGGCAAGCAGCTGATGACCCCCTTCGATCCGGAGATTGCTGCCTTTATTCATGCGGAGCTGCGGAAAAACGGCATTCAGCTGGCTTTGGAGCAGGCTGTTGAAGGCTTCATCAAAAGGGAAGAAGGCATTGATATTTTGCTGAAGGATCACCCATCGATGCGTACGGATATGGTGGTTTTGGCTGTTGGCGTGAACCCCGATACTGCTTTTCTCAAAGATGCAGGCCTTGAAATGGGAATGAAGGGAAGCATAGTTGTAAATGAGCATATGGAGACCTCTATTCCCGATATTTACGCTGGTGGTGATGCCGTTCAGGTACGCCATTTTGTCAGTGGCAACGCAGCTCTGATCTCTTTGGCTGGCCCTGCGAATAAACAGGGGCGAATCATTGCCGATAACATCTGTGGGAGAGAGAGCTGCTATAAAGGATCGCAGGGAAGCTCTGTTCTGAAAATATTTGATTTAACTGCAGCCAGCACCGGACTGAACGAAGGCAGCGCCAAAATAGCCGGCTTTGATGTAGAGAAGATTATTCTTTCTCCAATGGACCATGCTGCCTATTATCCGGATGGAAAGCTGATGCTTATGAAGTTGCTTTTCGAGAAGGAAAGCAGCCGTCTTCTGGGGGCGCAGATCCTTGGCTACGGCGGTGTGGACAAGCGTATTGATGTGCTGGCTACTGCCATCCATGCGGGAATGAAGGGCACAGATCTGAAAGACCTGGATCTGGCTTATGCGCCTCCCTATTCCTCTGCGAAGGATCCGGTGAATATGGCAGGTTTTTTGATTGATAATATTTCTTCGGGGATTCTAAAACAGTGGCAGTTGGAGGAGCTCCCGGCCCTTTTGGAAAATTCCTCTGTCACTTTGTTGGATACCCGGAAGGAGGAGGAATTTGCAGAGGGGCATATCCCCGGTTTTATCAATATCCCTCTGGATGCCTTGCGGGAAAACCTGGAGAGTCTTGATCCTGCAAAACCGATATATCTGATTTGCCAGAGCGGTTTGCGCAGCTATATTGCCAGCCGGATCCTGGAGGGCAGAGGATACAGAGCTTATAATTTTTCTGGGGGATTCCGTTTTTATGATGCGGTGGTAAATGGTCGTTGCCTTGCCGCAGCCGCCTCTCCCTGCGGGATGAACAAATAGCATAGGGCTTAGACAGTAGCTGATATTTGCTTCCGAATGGCTTTTGCATGAGTAAAGCAAGGAATGAGAGGAGATTATCAGCAGGAGGATACTTTATGATGAAGAAATATAGAAAATAGATTTTTTCGCAGCTTTTTATTTTTTCGGTGCTGCGGTTGGCTTGCTATGTTGTAGGCTAGGTTTTGCCTGAAAGGCAATTATCTGCGCACTTGTCATCTATTTGATTTTTTCTTTATCTTAACGTAATTGTTTTCCAGTGGTTTTTTTGAAAGAGGAGTGTGATGAAGAATGCAATATGTAATTTCTTTTTTAGAAGGAATCATAACCTTCGTTTCGCCTTGTCTGCTGCCGATGCTGCCGATTTATGTTTCCTATTTTGCGGGGGGCGGCAGCCGCAGTAAAGGGAAGACCTTCCGTGCAGCTTTGGGTTTTGTAACAGGCTTTACCATTGTTTTTATTGCGATGGGAGCCTTGGCTGGAACGGTGGGTAGTTTTCTTCGGGAATATCAGACGGTGGTCAATATCGTTTCGGGCCTGATCGTTATCTTTTTTGGTTTGAATTTTTTAGGCGTTTTTAAGTTGGAGCTGTTCCGGGGCAATAATCGCTCTGTAAACACCAAAAATATGGGCTTCTTTTCTGCTCTTCTTTTCGGTTTCGTTTTCTCTCTTGGGTGGACACCTTGCGTTGGTGCTTTTCTTGGATCCGCGCTCATGCTGGCTTCTCAGCAGGGGCATGTCCTGCAGGGAATGCTGATGTTGCTGACCTATTCCCTTGGTTTGGGGATTCCTTTTATCATCAGTGCGGTTTTGATCGAATACCTGAAAACAGCTTTCGATTGGATAAAACGAAACTATAAAATCATAAATCTGGTTAGTGGTATTCTGCTGATCCTGATCGGTATCCTGATGGCAAGTGGAACATTGGGGCGGTTGCTGCGCCTGCTTGGCTAGGAGGAATTTTAATTATGGAAAATAAAAAGGTTCTTTTGATTTTGGCGATCGTATTCGTGGTTTTGCTGGTAGCCGCATATGGGCTTTATTCTTTCCTTGGCGAGCGGATGGCTATGGACCCCTTACATAATGTTTCATCTGATGCAGCGTCCACAGAAACTGAACAGGATGCGGAGCTTCCT
>JAUMYD010000106.1 GCA_030528765.1 Bacillota bacterium | reverse complement strand
ACCACCGCTCTCGAGCGAGCTTGTTTATATTACCACGCTATCCCCGCGAAGTCAACAGTTATTTTTAAAATTTCTCAAATTTTTTTCGGGGAAACTTTTCCACAGATCCTCCACAGTTACTCCACAGTTTCCCCTGCAGAATCCCACTGTTTTCCGGCTTTTATCCACAGCTTTTCCACAGTGCACTGCTGCGGCCGCCTCAGCAGCGGCAGCAGCAGAAATTCAGGATCGCATTCAGCAACAGACAGGTGCAGCAATCGCTGATCCCGCAGCCCGCGCTCCGGCCATAGCTGCGGCTCTGCTGCCGATACTGCTGACCGTTACCGGATAATTGTTCATATAAATAACGGTAATCCGGGTTTTCCGGGTCCATCTGCCGGGCCTGTGCAGCCTGCTGCTTGGCCTGAATGTTGTTCCCCAGCCCGGAATTGGCCAGTGCAGAAAGATAATACCAGCGTGCGCCCCGCTTTTCCAACGGAACGGAATTCAGTGCGTTCCGGGCCTCAAAGAAATGCCCGGCCTGAATATAGTGCTCCGCAGCCTGCATCTCCGGCCCGGATCCTGCCCTTTGGCTCTGCTGCCCCTGGCTGCCAAAGCCGCCAAAGCCGCCGGTGAACCAGCCGAAGGGATCAAAGCTCCCGGCCTGCCCGTAGCCGCCGGACTGCCCGTAGCCGCTGCCGGGGCTGTTTCTGGGGCCGCTTCTGGGGTCATAGCCCTTTTCCCGGGCATCCATGATCAGGTTATAGGCCTCCTGCACCTGTTTGAATTTCTGTTCCAGCTCCTTCAGATTGCTGGCACCCACATTCATATCCGGGTGATACTGCTTTGCCAGTTTCTTATATGCTTTTTTTACTTCCTCATCCGTAGCGGTGGATGGAATTCCCAAGACCTGATAGGGGTCCATAGCCGCCCTCCTTTTTTACATCTGCCGCAGAGCAGCCCCTCTGCCGGATGGGTGCTGCTGCTTCCGAAAATTTCCGGGGTCCCTGCCCCGCCTGCTCAAACCGTAAAAGGACTTATGCCTGCTGCCGCTGTTTTTTTCGGCAGCGCAGCCGGTGGATCTGCCCGTAGCGCATCCAGACACCGGAATACAGCACCTTCCGCAGCAGAGAAGCCAGGGGCTGCTCCGGCTGATCCACGATGGGCAGCTGCTCAAAGGCCCGGCTGGCTTCTGCCAGCATATCACCGAGGATCTCCTGACAGCGATCCTCAAAATCCACCTGCTCCGAAAGGAGAAGCAGCGGGTTATAGCTAGCCTTTTTCCGGTCCCGCTCCAGATCCTCATAGGCATCCATAATGTAGATGAATTTCCCCAGGAAGAAGCCCAGCCGCCGCAGCAGCGGTGCCCAGATATCCTCCCGGAAGCAAAGGATCTCTGCCATCATCTGCCCGGTGAGGTTCGCTGCCTCCTCCAGCTCGCTCCGGCCGCTTGCTTCCAGAGCAGAAAGCTGCTGCACATAGTCCGCAGCTGCCCGGAACTGCCGGGGATAAAGGGTCTCCAGCCGGGGCAGCTGGCGGGAAAGCCCTGCTGCCATCCGCCGGGCACCCTGCTTCCCCTCATCGCGCCACTGATCCAGAAAGGAATAATAGCGCAGCAGCAGGCTCATATCCGCCCCATAGTCCACGAAGGCGTTTCGCTGCCTGGGCCGTGTTTTCAGAGGATGCAGGGGGCAGCGCTGTTCTTCCCTGCTGCCTGCCGACTCCTCATAAAGTGCGGAGAGCAGCAGTGCCACAAAGCTCATATCAAAGCTCAGCAGCAGCCTGGCCCGGGCACCGTAGCGCTGCTGCAGGGCATGGCAGACTCCACAATAGCCTGCCTGATAGCATTCCCGTTCTTTGGGGGAGAGCTGCCGCCGGTCTACTGTGATATAGCCAAACATTCAGCTCACCTTTTCGAATTCCCGGCCGCATTTGTTGCAGCGCACCATCAGACGGCCCTTGCCCCGGGGCACCCGCAGATGTCCCTTGCAATAAGGGCATTTAAAATAGGTATATTCTTTTCTTTCCAGAAATTTCTTCTTTTGGAACTGCCATTCCTTCCGCAGCCCCGCAGTCAGCTGTAAAAATTTTAAATTCTCCTGCTGCCGGGCGTAGATATTCCGGGAAAACATGCGAAAATAGCTGAGCACCAGGCAGATCAGAGCCAGAATGTTGAGAATGCCCCAATCCAGCAGCCAGGAGAGCAGAATGCAGGCCAAAGAGAGCAGCAGCATGAATTTACCCAGCTTATCGCCGCCATAGCGGCCGATCATAAGCCTTTGGAACCAGTTTTTCATAAGCATTTCCTTTCCTCCTGCGCGAGGGGGCAGCGGAGCCGGGGCACAGGGAATTTTCTTTCTTTTTGAGTTGGCGCTATTATAGCAAAAATCCCCCCGCTTGTGGGGGGATTTCAGAAAACTTTCAATATTCCTCTTCCGGATTTCTTCTTACTATATTATATAAATCTTTATTATATAGATCCTCCCTGCATATGCTGCACTGCCGGGCTGCATCTCCCCACTGCTTTTCCCGGCTTTTTGCTTTTCCCGCCGCTCCTGCCCGGTGCACTACTCCAGGCAGATCTCTGCCAGCTCTGCTTCTTCAAAGCTGCCGATCATCGCCGTTTCCGGGATGCGGGCCTTCAAAGCCGAAAGCAGGGCCTCCGCTTCCCCGGCCCCCACTGCAAAGAGCAGGCCGCCGGAGGTCTGGGGGTCGAAGCAAAGGTCGGAGATGGCCAGCGGCACCTCCTCCCCGATGCGCACACTTCCCTGCAGGTATTCCCGGTTCGCATAGGCACCCGCCGGGATGATGCCCATTTCCGCCATTTCCAGCGCCCCCTCGATCAGCGGCAGTGCCCGATGCTGCAGGCGCAGGCGCAGGCCGCTGCATTCCAGCATTTCAAAGGCATGGCCCAGCAGGCCAAAGCCCGTCACATCCGTGCAGGCATGCAGGGCAAAGCCGGCAGCGATCTCCGCTGCCTCCCTGTTCAGGCTGCACATCACGCGCAGGGCAGGCTCCAGCTCCTTCTGGCCGATGAGCTCGCCCTTCACCGCCGTATTCAGCACCCCGCTGCCCAGGGGCTTGGTGAGGATCAGCTTATCCCCGGGCAGGGCGCCCTTGTTCCGCAGAATACGCGCCGGATGCACCACCCCGCTGACGCAGAGCCCATATTTGGGCTCCTCATCCCGGATGCTGTGCCCCCCGGCGATGACGGCCCCGGCCTCCGCCACCTTGGAATATCCCCCGGCCAGGATCTGCCCCACCTCATCCGGGGAAAGGCAGTTGGGGTAGCAGAGCAGGTTCATCGCATGAGTGGGCCTGGCCCCCATGGCATAGATATCCGAAAGGGAATTGGCCGCTGCCACCTGCCCGAAGAGATATGGATCATCCACCATAGGCGGGAAGAAATCCACGGTCTGCACCACGGCGATCTCCTCGCTCAGCTTATAGACACAGGCATCATCCGCCCCGTCAAAACCCACCAGCAGGTTGGGATCATAGCTTTTGGGAATCTGCTTTAAAATACCGTCCAGGACCCCCGGTCCGATCTTCGCCGCTCAGCCTGCGGCGGAGGACATCTGGGTCAAACGATGCTTTTGCATGGTATATCCTCTTTTCGTTTCTTCTTATTTTATTTACAGCCTTCGCATTGCAGCGTATAGCCCTGCATTTCAGGTTTTCCCGCTGGGAGCAAACAGCCGCCCCGGCCGGCCTTCCCGCCGGCGCATTGGATTCTCTGCTTCCATCTTATCCTACAGCCCGCAAAAGTGCAAGAGCGGGAAGGGGGTACTGCAGCCTTATCAATATTTGCGGGGAATATTCGCTTTTTCTATAAAACTTGGGCTTCCCTTCAAAAAATGCTATCATAAGCCCATGGAGCTGGCAGCTTCTGCTTCCGGCTCATTTTTATGCCCGCCGGGCAGCAGCCCCGGCAGAAAGCTTCCCACGGCTTTTCAAGCAAACTATTTATAGATCGAGAGGTGCTATCATGAAAAATCGTAAATTGGCTCTGCTTCTCAGCGGTCTGCTGATCGGTGCCATTGCCGTAGCCCTGGTCTTCTTTGGAAACCCGAAGAACATGGGCTTCTGCATTGCCTGCTTCATCCGGGATATCGCCGGTGCCGCAGGCATGCACCAGGCAGCCGTCGTGCAGTATCTCCGGCCGGAGATCCCCGGCCTGGTGCTGGGCGCTTTCCTCATGTCCCTGCTGGGAAAGGAATTCTCCCCCCGGGGCGGCAGTTCCCCTGTGATCCGCTTCTGCCTGGGCTTCATGGTGATGATCGCCGCTCTGGTGTTCCTGGGCTGCCCCCTGCGCATGGTGCTCCGTATCGCCGGTGGTGATCTGAACGCCATCATTGGCCTGCTGGGCTTTGCCCTGGGCATTCTGGCCGGTGTCTTCTTCCTGAAGCAGGGCTACAGCCTGAAGCGCAGCTACCGCCAGCCCCTGGCAGAAGGTCTGCTCTTCCCCGGCATCCAGATCGTGCTGCTGGTGCTGCTGCTGGCCTGCTGATCTTCTCCGAAAGCGGCCCCGGCTCCATGCGGGCTCCCATTTTCATTGCTCTGGCTGCCGGCCTGCTCGTCGGCGCACTCTCCCAGCGCAGCCGCCTCTGCATGGTGGGCGGCATCCGCGATCTGCTCATGTTCCGGGATTGGAGCCTGCTTCTGGGCTTTCTGGGCATTCTCATCGCCGCACTCATCGGCAATGTGATCTTCGGCTGGTTCAAGCTGGGTATGCTCGGGCAGCCTGTGGCCCATATCGATGGCCTCTGGAATGCCCTCTCCATGTTTGCCGTCGGCCTGGGCTCCGTGATGCTGGGCGGCTGTCCCCTGCGGCAGCTCATCCTGGCCGGTGAAGGCAACAGCGATTCCGCTGTTACGGTATTCGGCTATCTGCTCGGCGCAGCCTTTGCCCATAATTTCAAGCTGGCCTCTGCCGCCACCACCATCGCGGAGGATGGCAGCATCAGCGGCGGCCCCAGCCCGGGCGGGAAGATCGCCACCCTCGCCATCATCGTTCTGCTGCTGATCCTGGCCATTGCCAATACGAAAAAAGATAAAGCTGCAGAAAGCAAATAAAGGAGGATCTACCTATGAAGATCGATGCCCGCGGCCTGAGCTGCCCCCAGCCTGTGCTCCTGACCCAGCAGGCCCTGAAAGCCTCCCCCGCCACAGTGGAGGTGCTGGTGGATAACAAAACGGCCGAAGGAAATATCAGCCGCTTTGCCGCAAAGGCAGGCTACAAGGTCAGCAGCCGCGAAGAAAACGAAGAATTCATTCTGACGCTCACAAAGTAAGGAGCTTTCCATGAACGAATATGCAGCCACCTTTTTCACCCATTATGATGCGATCCTGTTTCAACGCCGGGCCGAAGAAATGTCTATCTCCGGGCGGCTGGCCCCTGTCCCACGGAAGCTGAGCTCCTCCTGCGGCACCTGCTTGCTTTTCTCCTCCAGCCCGGAGCAGATGGAGCAGCTGGCCGGGCAGGGGGAATTCGAACAGCTGGCCATCAGGGAAGGGTCTGGCTACAGAACGATCAAAGACAATCGCTGAATTTCCCTGCATAAACAGGGCCATAAAGCACAAAGCCGGGCGCTTGATGCGCCCGGCTCTTTTTTCTCCCCGCCGCAGCCCAAAGGCTAAAGTTCCTTGGGCCCCTTTTTTCAAAAAGGGGCGGTCTTAAAAGAGAAAACCTTTCTTTTCTCACAAGCTCGCTTGAAGCGAACTTGAAGAAAAGAAACAAAAGAACTTTAACATGGAAGGCGGCAGCCTTGATCTATGCCGCAGCCCAAAGTTTAAAGTTTTTCGTGCCCCTTTTTTCAAAAAGGGGCGGTCTTAAAAGAAAAGCGTGCCGCAGCAGCTCGCAGGGCCTGCCGGACAGCACGCAATTATTGCCGATCATTATTTTCTCTGGCTTCCAGATATCGCTCCAGCTTCCGCTTGACCCGCTGCAGGGCGTTATCGATGGATTTCACATGCCGATCCAGCTCCACGGCGATCTCCTGGTAGCTTTTCCCTTCCAGGTAATACATCAGCACCTTCCACTCCAGGGAGCTGAGGATCTCGCCCATCTTGTTTTCGATATCGTTGAATTCCTCCTGGCTGATGATGAGCTCCTCCGGATCCGTCACTCTGGTGCCGGAGATCACGTCCAGCAGGGTACGGTCACTATCCTCATCATAGATGGGCTTGTTCAGGGAAACATAGGAATTCAGGGGGCTTCTGCCGGGTGGCGGTCTTGATGGCGGTGATGATCTGCCGGGTGATGCAGAGCTCCGCAAAAGCCCGGAAAGAGCTGAGCTTGTCCGGCCGGAAATCCCGGATGGCCTTATACAGGCCGATCATCCCTTCCTGGATGATATCCTCCTTATCCGCGCCGATCAGAAAATAAGAGCGGGCCTTTGCCCGGACAAAATTTTTATATTTATGGATCAGAAATTCCGCAGCATCATTATCCCCGCTGCGGGCCATTTCCACCACATCCTCGTCAAGTAAGGCAGAATAATCCATCGTATCCTGCTGGGGTATATCCATACTGCCGGGCCTCCTCCCTCGACTCTTTCAACTATTATATTCCTCCTTTCTCGGCCCCGTCAAGTGAAGAATCCTTGAATCCCCCAGCTTCGCAGAAAATTCTATAGAATGCTTTGTTTATTTTGGAAGATTTCCATGCTATTTTTTTATAAATCAAGGCTTTTTTTCTTTTTCTAGGAAAATTTGTCGAAAATCTTCTTCTTT
>JAUMYD010000105.1 GCA_030528765.1 Bacillota bacterium | reverse complement strand
CTGTCCTATTCACTATTCTTTTTTCTATTTGTCACACATCATTGTATCACCTACACTGCTTTAGAAGATTTCATTCGGAATTCCCTTGCGAAGGCAGGAGAAATATGTTTTAATAAAGATGTCTGCCCTGCGTTGGGAGCAGCCCTTTCTGCGTAAAGCGGTATCTTGCCGTTTTCCCCGGCTCTGCGGCAGTTCTCCTTCCAAAAGTCCTGAGCAATGGAGCCCCTCTGAATATGAAAAGAACGACCCTGCAAAACAAACTTCTGAAAACCATCACCCTTTTTGTGCTGATCCTGATCCTGGGGACGAACCTCATCATCGGTTTGCATTATTGGCGGGAGCGAATGGATGATTACAGCTCTGTTGCCTTTTCCTATGCCCGGGCGATGGCTAAATATATCGATGGCGATAAGATCAGCGAATATTTGCAGAGCGGTGAGACGGACGATTATTATGATAACGTGTTGAAGCTGCTCACCTCCTTTGCGGAGGAAACGGATATCAAATATTTTTATGTGATGATCCCCCGGGAAAACGATATTTTCTACATATGGGATGCCATTGTGGATGATGAGCCCTGGCCCCTGGGCTACACAGAGCCCTATTCCGCCGGGGAAAAGAAAATACGTGATCTGTTCCTGCGGGGCGAAACAGAAGATAGCCTGGTGCTGGAATACGAAAACTACGGCTTTCTGGCCTCTGCCCATGTGCTGATCTCAAACAGCCAGAGCGTTCCCGTTGCCCTGGCCTGTGTGGATCTTTCCATTACTGATCTGATCCAGGAAACACTGGATTTTATGATGAAGAACAGCTCCTTTGCCATTCTCATCGGCTTTGTTGTGGCGGTGATGCTGCTTTTCTACGTGAAGCGGAATGTGGTGAAGCCCCTGGATACCCTGAATCTGGCTGCCAAAAATATGGTGGAACGCCTGGATGGGCAGGGCAGCACCTGGATCGATGTCCGCACGGATAATGAGATCCAGGATCTGGCCTATTCCTTCATGCAGATGAATCAGGAGCTGAAGAATTACATTCATAAGCTGCACAGTGTCACTGCGGAGCAGCAGCGCATCAGCGCCGAGCTGGACGTGGCCACCCACATTCAATCCTCCATGCTGCCCTGCACCTTCCCGCCCTTCCCGAATCGGAAGGAGATCGATATTTATGCCACCATGACCCCGGCCAAGGAGGTCGGCGGCGATTTCTATGATTTCTTCCTGGTGGATGAGCGGCATCTGGCCATCGTGATGGCGGATGTCTCCGGGAAGGGGGTCCCCGCAGCACTTTTCATGGTCATTGGGAAAACCCTGATCAAGGATCATACCACCCCCGGCTGTGATCTGGGTGAGGTCTTTACAGAGGTAAACAGCCTGCTCTGCGGTGCGAACAGTGAGGATATGTTCATCACTGCCTTTGAGGGGATCCTGGATCTGGTCAGCGGGGAGCTGCGCTTCGTCAATGCGGGGCACGAGCCGCCTTTCCTGGCCCGGGGCGGAAAGCCCTTTGCGCGGCAGCCGGTGAAGGCCGCCATGGTGCTGGCCGGAATGGAAGGCATCCGCTACACAGCGGGCAGCCTGCAGATGGAGCCCGGCGATAAGCTCTTCCAGTATACGGATGGCGTCACCGAAGCCACCAGCGCGGAGCTGGAGCTTTACGGCATGGCACGGCTGGAGGAGGTCCTGGCGGGAGCCACGGATAAGAGCCCGCAGGATATCCTGACGACGGTGAAGAAGGATATTGACCGCTTCGTTGGGGATGCGCCGCAGTTCGATGATATTACCATGCTTTGCCTGGAATCTAAGGCAAATATGCGGCAGCAGATCGAAGCCTTTTATTTGGAAGAAAGTGGCGAATAGCCCTTTCCCCAAAGCCGGGCCGGCCGCAGCCGTATCCGGAGCCCCGCAGAGCAGCTTTCCGCTGCCTGCGGGGCTTTTTGCTTGCAGCCGACCCCGGCCGGAAGCGTGGCCCCGCGGCGGCTTCGCCTCCTGCCACACAAAAGAAAAAGCCTGTAAGCTGCAGTTTGCAGCTTACAGGCTTTTTTCTGCTGAAAGTAAGATCCTTAAAAACAGGAAATACGCTTTTCATCCGGGGCTGGCTTAAATCTGTACCTGTTTGCCTTGATTTGCTTTGGAAAGCTGATTCGAGATATTCTGAATCTGCTGTTCGCCCATCCGGTGAGACTGGGGATCACGCATTGCGCTGATCAGATTCTGGGGCTGGAGCTTGATCATCTGTTTGTAGCCCACAGACTGCTTCACAGCGGCTTTCAGATTAGCCAGTCCATTTTCCTCTCCAAGCTTATTGGCAACGGGACCCAGCGTGCTGTGGCGGATATCCGAGTAAAGTTTATCCTGATCTTTCTTGGAGAGAGAATTAATCTCCTTCAGACGTTCGCTGGTAGAAGCATTTTTCGTTTTCAGCTCATTCTCGATCAGGTCCTTTGCCAGGAAGCTGGCGATATGTTCATTCTTCTGCTCTGCGGACAGTTCTTTCCCGCTCAGCAGCTCTTCGGCGGCTTTTTCGCCTTCCCGATGGGCCTTACCCATTTCGACCATATTTTTGGCCTTCTTCAGGATGTTCCCTGCCTGCTGTTTCTCCATAAATTTGGACTTCAGCTCGGGGGTCCTCTCCATCAGGGCGATGACTTTTTCCATGGCATCGCAGAGGAACAGATCCTTTTCACTGATGTTCGTCCCCTTCATGCAGCTTTCGGTGCAGTGACCCAGACCAATGTGGATGATCTTGGCCATGGGGTCTATGTCGTATTTGGGCAGGGCAAGGTTCAGAGCATTATTGCAGTTCTCCAGGAGCTGGGGATTCAGCTGGCCCTCCTCAGAGCAAAGGGCATCGAGCACTTCACGGAAATTTTCATTGCTGATAACATGCACTTCCTGGGGGGAGAGATTTTTTGCATCTTCCCCAAGCTTGCTCTGGGCTGCGATCTTGCCGTTGGCCATGGCCATGAGCAGCAGGGCACTCTTTTCTTCTGCCGTGAGAAGAAATGCTGCGTTATTCTGCAGCTCTTCATTGCAGGCATCGTTCATTTTTGTCTGGATCTTCTTAAGGCCCTGATTCTCTTTCAGGATCGCCTTCTGAATGATCGTATGCTCTTCGTTGATCTTGACCTGGATATTTTCGAGAGCTTCTTTTTCGCCTTTAGCGATCGAGGATACGCTGTTTATACCCTTGCTCAAATTGCTTGAATTCAGGGAATCCAGCTCCAGCCGGCTGCTGTTTCTGTCTTCGTAGAAATCTGCAACATGCGGGAAGAATTTTTCGTTCATGACACGGGCTGCCTGGAAGGTGACCAGATTGCTCTGGTATTCTTCAGCAGCGGCTGCACGCTCATCCACCCAGCTTCCCAGGCCAAAGAGGCGAAGGAAGAAAGCAGCAAACATATTATAGGGCCTTACAGCCTCGGGCGCATTCATGGCGATCATTTCCATGGGCCTGGAAAGCGTAGCTTCGGGTTTCTTTTCATCAGCCAGGATCTGACGGGGGACCTCTTCACCGGGGATGCGGACAAAGAGACGACCGCGCAGGGCGAAATCATAAAGAGCACCGGCCTGCAGCAGAGAGCCCAGATTCGCTTTCCCGGCATCTTTGAAAGGTTCCTGCAGCTGATTATTTTCAGTCAGTACATAAAGATTGCTCATGCCGCCATGAAGGAGATCCAGATTATAGGAAGTAAGGCCGGAAGAGAGGTCTTTCATCCAGACTGCGCTGCTTTTGTAGTAAGGATCTTTTGTACTGGGAAGGATAGGCGTATGGAGGATCTGCTCCCCTTCATTAGAGAACATATTTCTCCGTGCTTCTTCCGCCCCTGCCAGGTCTTTGATCTCCTTAACTTCAGGCAGCGGCTGAACATTTTCAGCGATATAATGGTCTCTTGCTCCGCTGGGGAGTCTGATTTCTTGATCCAGTAACATAGGTATCCCTCTTTTCTCTTATGCTGAAGTAAAGGTAGGTTGACATCCTTTTGCTTTTAATAGCCTGAACGGGCGAAAAAGGTTTCAGTTCTCCGGAAAATTTTTAAACGCAGAAAATGTCGTGCAGAAAGCAGTGGGCGGGGCCCTTTGTTATCCCTTTTTCTGCATCTGCTGCTGTGAGATGGAGCTCTGCTGCATCTGATTCATATTCTGCATCTGCTGCATGTTCAGCTGCCTCTGATTCTGCAGCTGCTGCTGTTTGCAAAAATCATTGAACGCAGGCTTCGGAAGCCAGTAATTATCGCTGTTTTCCAGGGCCTGCAGAAGATTGTAGGGCTGGAGATTCTTCATGATCCTGAAATTATCGGAATTCCGGAGCAGCGTTTTCAGATTTTCCAGATTCTTTTCTCCCGAAAGCAGCTGACCCAAGGGCCCCTTTTTCAGGTTGTATTCCTTCAGTGGATCAGTATTGCCCTGCAGAAGTGCAGCCCCTTTGGGGATATTGCTTCTGTACTCGGCGATCACTTCCTGATTGAGCTTATCCATCAACAGCACATTCAGGAGGTGCTCTTCTTTTTCCGTCGCGGAAAGGGGATCCTTGCTCAGCAGCTTTTCTTTGGATTTCAGGCCATCCCGGTGGATATTTGCCATTTTGACCAGGGCTTTTATGGAATCCAGCTCCTGAGTTTTCATTCTCTGTTGGACGGCATTCTTCAGCTCCTCGTCATTTTCCACCAGCCGGAGGGTATCTTCAATTTTTTTGCAGATGAAGAGATCCTGTTCGGTGATGCCCTCTTTCTTCATGCAGGAGCTGGCCCAAAGCGTGAGGCCGGTCTTAATGAAAATGGCCAGCTGCTCCTTGTTTTTGGATTCAAGGTAGGGCTGGACAGCCTGCGAACAGGCTGCGTAATGCTGCTTCTCCAAAGCTTTCTCTTCTTCGCCATAAGAGATCGCATTGGGAGCCAGCAGGCTCGCCACCTGCTTCTCTTCGAAGAAGTTCTGCCGCGCCTGCTTATGCTGCCTTATCAGAGCAGCAAGGCTGGACTGCTGCCCCCCGAGAGCGTCCTGTATTTCTTTGCAGGCGTAGGGAGAGCCGATGGCCAAGAAGATCAGCGTTTCGATCTCCTCCTCCGTAAATTTCAAGTTATTGCTTTTGTTTTTGGGGGAGATGTCTTTCAGCTTATCCGCTGATTTATTGAGTTTCGCCTCCAGTGCTGAATTGCTCTCCTGGAGCTGCCGGTGCGCATTCCCGATCTCATTTTCGATATTAGCCAGCTTTTCTCTCTCGGCAACAGCTGTATTTGTATAGTGGTTGCTGTCCATGACAGTTTTGTCATATTTATCAAGTATGGCAGTGTGAAGATCATAGCGGAGCTGCTCGTTCTGATAGGTTGCGGCTCTGTTTGCACGATCCTCTACCAGCCAGCCCAGGAAAATGATCCGCAGAAAGAAGGCAGCGATTTTGTTGAAGGGCTCTACCCGCGTGGGCGGCTGAAGATCCAGCTCCTCAGGTTTATAGCAGGGGCTAAGCCCGACCTCGCTGCCGTTTTCCTGCACCAGGAGCTGCCGGGGGTAGTCCTCGCCGGGGAGGCGGATGAAAAGCCGCCCCCGGATGGCTTCATCATAGAGCCTGATGTTATTCAACTCATAGCCAAGATCCTGAGCCTCGGCAAGACGGTTCCCATTCTCCTGGATCTGCAGAGAACCCCTCTCCACGGAGATGTCAATATTTTTTATCAGCAGTTCCTCGCGGAGTTTCTGTCCCCATCTTTGTGCATGGACAGAATCAAGCGGGGGCAGACCTGCCGGCTGTTCGATTCTCTGCTGTTCCGGCCCCGCTTGCTGGCCCATCAAGGCCCTGTTTGCAGCATAGGAATGCCCTTGCTCTATCCGGTAATTTTTGATTTGCTGCTCCCGCTCTCTATTGGGGAAATCAAAGTCACAGTCTATCAATACCATAAAAGAAACCTCCTGTGTTCCTGAAATTGCCTGTTGGAAAATGCCCTGCGCAGAGGATTTTCATCGTCTGCCTGGGCAAAAAGGCAAGTTTACACAAATGTTTTCTACTCTGAATAGCATAAACAAGAGCAAAAAGTTTCACACCGCACGGGGAAAACAAAAATTTCAGCCGCAGTACACTAGAGATCAAGTACATTTGGTCCGCGGTAGACCTTCCCCGGCTCCGGCTCCAGACCGATGGTCTGATAGTATTGTGTAAGGCTCAGGAACTGCCAGCCCTGCTCCAGCAGGATATCCACTGCCTGCAGCACTCCATTCAGTGTGGATTCGTAAAGATCATGGCAGATCACCACCGCGCCGTCAAAGGCATCCTCCAGGATCTTATCCCGCACCTGCTGGGCATCCCGGCTTTCCCAATCGCGGGGATCCAGGGTCCAGAGCATCATGGGGATATCGATCTTTGCGGCGGTCTCCCGGTTGATGGAGCCGTAGGGCGGGCGCAGGAAGGGCGGATCCTGGCCGGTGATATCCCGCAGCACGCGGGCGGTCTCATCCAGCTGATAGGCCAGCTCTTCATCGCTGAGCTGGGTCAGCTTGCTTTGGTGGTCGTAGCCGTGGGAGCAGACATCGTGGCCGCTGGCGTATTCCAGCTCGATGATCTCCCGATTATAGGAGGCGTTTTTTCCCAGTACGAAGAAGCTGGCCTTCACTCCCCTGGCATTCAGCTCGTCCAGCAGGCGGGGGCTGAGGCTGGGGCTGGGCCCATCATCAAAGGTAAGCACCATGACGGGGCGCTCCGGATCATAAGGAAAGGAGAATGCGGCTGCTTCTTCCTCGCCTGGGGCCTGCTCCGTGGCT
>JAUMYD010000104.1 GCA_030528765.1 Bacillota bacterium | reverse complement strand
AAAGTTTTTGCTGCCGCTTTTTTCAAAAAGCGGCGGTTTTAAAAAAACATAAAACCCTTCTTCTTTGAAAAGAAGAAGCAAGAAACTTTTAATGGGCTTCGCCGGCTATGATCCATGCTGCGGCCTAAGTGCTAAAGTTCTTTGATCCACTTTCTTTCAAGAAAGTGAGGTTTCTTCCTCATTAAGCTGGGTTTACTTTTCGGGAAAGGCTGATTTCAAGGGTTCTGCTAGAGCAGGCGCAGGAAGGGCAGCTTGTGGGAAAGCTGCTCCAGCAGGTGAATGCCTGCCGCACTGTTGGAATAGCTGTTCAGCGGCGGGCTGATGACCCCCAGGCCGTAGCCGTTGGCGCAGCTGGCCATGATGCCGCCGGAGACCCCGCTTTTGGAGGGCAGGCCGGTACGCACCAGGAATTCGCCGCTCTGGTTATACATGCCGCAGCTGGCCATGACTGCCCGGGCAATGTGCAGATGCTCCCGGGCAACAACGGATTTTTCTTCCGGATCCGGGGAAAGCTCGCTGGCGAAATGAGCCAGATCCCGGCAGTTCACCCGGATGGAGCAGATGCGGAAATAGCTGTCCAGCAGCTCCTCCACATCCATATCATCGATGATGCCGGCGCTCTTCAGGTAATAGGTGATGGCCCGGTTCTTATCCCCATGGATCTTCTCCGAGCGGTAGACATCCTCATCCACCACCAGATATTCGTTATGGCAGGCAGCTCTGGTCAGAGCAAAGACCTTCTCGAAGCGTTCCTCCATGCTGCCCTGCAAAAGAGAAAGGGACACGATGGCGCCGGAATTCACATAGGGGTTCAGGGGCCGGTGCTGGTTATAGCGTTCCAGATCGCTGAGGGAATTGAAGCCATCCGCCGTGGCATTGAAGCTAAGGTGCTGCGTGATCTGAGACATGGACATTTCTTCCAGCAGCTGCAGGAAAATGGCCACCTTGGAAATGCTCTGGATGGTCACATTATAGCTCCATTCCCCGGAATGCCAGATCTCCCCCGTGGGGGAAAGCAGGCAAAGACCCAGCACACCCGGGTTTGCCTCTGCCAGCTTCGGGATATAATCCGCCAGAACACCCTCCCGGCAATAGGCACGGCAATCCAGAACCGCATCATCCAGAATCCCCTGTATCTCTTGGCTGCTCAGCATAATCTCTCTCCTTCTGTCTTTCGGCACAAAAGCCGCTCCACCGAAAAAGGAAGCAGCTTTTTTCTAACAGAAATAATACCCCTTCGGAAAAGCCTTGTCAATGTTTTCCCGGAAAAGCCTGCCCCTGTACTTCGCCAGAAATTCAGACTCAGCCGAAAGGATTCACTATACAAAAGAGCAAATACCATGTATAATTAAATTATATCTGTTTTTTCTGCAAACAGTGCCGCAGGCCCCGCTTTGCAATGCAGAAAATCGCTAAATCCAAGGAGGAAGAAATGGCTATTATCACGATCAACAGGGAAAACTTCGCAGAAGAGATCAAAAATTACAGCGGAGATGTGCTGGTGGATTTCTGGGCGCCCTGGTGCGGCCCCTGCCGGATGCTTTCTCCCATCGTGGATCAGCTGGCAGAGGAATATCCGCAGCTGAAGATCGGGAAGGTGGATGTGGATGCCCAGCAGGAGCTGGCAGCGGAATTTGAGATCCTTTCCATCCCCACCCTGATCCTTTTCCGTAATGGGGAGGAAGCAGAACGCTCCGTGGGCGTGATCCCCAAAGCGATGATCAAAAAGATGGCAGGTCTGGAATAATGCTGGATATGGCGATCATCGGCAGCGGCGTGGCCGGGCTCACAGCCGGCCTTTACGGCGCAAGGGCCGGTTTGGAAACTGTGATCTTTGAGCAGCTTCTCCCCGGTGGGCAGGCTGCCACCATCATGCATTTGGAAAACTACCCCGGCTTTGTGAACGGCGTGGACGGCGTCAGCATCATGAACGATATGATGGAGCAGGCCACAAATGCCGGTGCCGGCCTGCGCTATGACGGCATTCAGGGCCTGCAGCCGGGTGCGGCAGGCCAGCCACACCTGCTTCTGGGGCCGGAGGGGCCCATCGAAGCCCGAAGCATCATCATTGCCACCGGCGCAAACCCCCGCAAGCTGGGCCTCCCCCGGGAGGAGGAGCTTACCGGCCGGGGCGTCTGTTACTGCGCCAGCTGTGACGGCGCGCTCTTCCGCAATAAGGTCGTAGCCGTGAACGGCGGCGGGGATACGGCGCTCACCGATGCGCTGGTGCTGGCCAATTACGCAAAGGAAGTCCTGCTGATCCACAGGCGGGAAGAATTCCGCGGCTCCCCGCTGCTGCAGAAGCGCGTGCGGGAAAATGAGAAGATCAAGCTCTTTCTCAGCCGCACCGTCCAGGAGCTGCGCGGCGAAAACAGGCTGGAACAGCTTCTTTTGAAAAAGACCGATGGCAGCACAGAGCTGATCGAAAGCGATGCGCTCTTTGTGGCAGTGGGCATCCAGCCCAATACCGAAGCCTTCCGGGGCATTCTGGAGCTGGATGAAATGGGCTGCATCCGCACCCAGCGGGATCTCTCCACAAACATCCCTGGCATCTACGCCGCCGGGGATTGCCGGGATACCCTGCTGCGGCAGGTGGTCACCGGGGCCGCGGATGGCGCACTGGCTGCCACCATGGCCGCTGCCTATCTCCTCAGCCAGGGGAAATAAGGCAGCCCGCTGCTGAAAACGCGGGCCGGCAAGGAGAAAAGCATGAGCAAACAGGAAGAAAAAAGCCTGCTGCGGCAACGGATCAAGCAGGCGCTGCGGGAATGCAGCCCCGAAGCACTGGCTGCCTGGGATCGCTGCGTGGCAGAAAAGCTGCTGGCGCTGGCACAGTTCCGGCAGGCAGGCTGTATCCTCAGCTATGCACCCTTTGGCCGGGAATTCAATGCGGATCTGCTGAACCGGGCGATCCTCGCCCAGGGGAAGCAGCTGGCCCTGCCCCTGGTCACCGGAGCGGGTCAAATGGAGGCCCGCCTGGTCGGCAGCCTGGAAAAGCTGCTTCCGGGTGCTTATGGCATTCGGGAGCCGGAGCCGGAAAGCCCCCTGCTGCCGGCTGAGCGGATCGAGCTGCTGATCCTGCCCGGCCTGGCCTTTGATGTGGAGGGCTACCGCATGGGCCGGGGCGGCGGCTATTATGATCGCTTTCTTGCCGCTTTCCGGGGCTTCTGCATCGCCCCTACCCGGGAGCTGCAGCTGCTCCCTTTCGTCCCCCGGGAAAAATGGGATCAGCCAGCGGATCTGATCCTCACTGAAACGCGTACGTTAGGCCCTTTTGGCCGCTAAAAGGAGGTAGCTAATCCTATGAAAAAACTGTCTCTGCTTCTGCTGACTCTTTTAAGCCTCAGCCTTTGCCTTTTGGCAGCCTGTGGCAATGTGGGCAAAGCGCAGCCGGAGACCCCCCCGGTCCCACCGAAACCCGTAGAAGTGGAAAACCCCTTTCTGGAGGAGGAGGAGACAGTGGAGAAAAACAGCTTCCAGGAGGAGACTTCCACTGGGGAAAGCTCCTCCGGCCCCCAGGAAAACGAGGAGGAACAGCCACTGGAGCAGGAGGAAAACAAGCCTTCTGCCCATAAAGGATTCACTTCGGTCCCTGCTGATTTTTCCCTGCTCATCCACGGCAGCAAACTGTTTTTGGGAAGGCAGGAGGGCAGCTTCCCCTGGGGAATGGAGCTGGAAAAGGAATCCACCCAATTCTGGAGCAGCGATGGCTTCGACAATTTTTCTATCACCTGCACGGATGGCACCATCCTGCGGGGCCTGTGCCAGGATGGCGCAAAGGATGAAAAGGACGGGCTGCTGATCGGCATTTATACGGAAAACCCTGTATACCAGTGCAACCGCGGCAGCTATGTGGGAATGAGCAGAGAAGATTTCCTCCACCTTTATCCGGATGTGATGGCCATTGAAAACAGCGGCCCGAATGAGGATTATTACAGCTATACCATCGAGGGCGAAGGCTTCCTGCAGATCCTCTTCTGCTTTGTGGAGGATCAGCTGCATTCCATCGCCATCGTAAACGGTATAGACGGTTACCTGAACAACAGCTATCTGTAGATCACGCATATATAATGAAGGCAGCGCCTTCCCAAACGCAAAAAAGCAGACGCATAAGCGTCTGCTTTTTTATTTGCCGTGCACTCCGCTTTGAACAAAGCACAACGAACGTTACCGTAACAGCCAACTCGGGCCAGGCACTCCCACGGCACCCGGGACAAATCTGCTTATCGCTGCTTCCTTCCGGACCTGACGAGGTTCACAGCAGCCCGCCGCGCGGGACCCAGCCGTCAACATCACTTATTACGGGCAGGCTTCGCCACCCCTGCCCGGGGCGGAGCATCAACCCCCCTATAGCGGATTTGAGGTTACAGGGCGCCGCTACTGCCCCATCTAGCACGACAAACCTGAGAACATTCACAGGGGCAAAAACTCCCCAGGAAGATTTTATGCCCGTTTATTTATCATATCAAAATATTGGCTCTCTGTCAATGAAAATTTATGGAAGGCAAGGCAGCCCCGCTATTCCGAAAGTGAGCATCCCGGCAGCCAAAGGTAAAAACTGGCACCAGAGCCATCACTGTTGTTTTCCGCCCAGAGCTCACCGCCCTGGGAAACAGCCAGGGAGCGGGAAAGAGCCAGCCCCAGGCCATTGCCTGTTTTCTTCGTGGTAAAATGCATCTCAAAAATACGATCCAGACAATCCTCCTGAATGCCGCAGCCATTGTCCCGCACACAGAGCAGCTGCCCCCTGCCTCTGGAGCACCACTGCTCCTGCAGGCTGATCCGGACCTGTCCCTTGCTTCCCCCTGCCTCTACGCAGGCATCAATGGCATTGCTCAGCAGATTGGTGAGGATCTGCCGCAGGCAGCGCTGATCCCCAAAAACCGGCGGCAGCTCCGGGCCATCCTCCAGCAGCAGCTCCACCCTTTTGCTCAGGGCCAGGCTGCGCAGGATCTGGCTGCACTGCAGACATATCTCCTGCAGCAAAACGAGCTCTGATTTGCTCTGCCGCAAGGAGCCCAGCTGCAAAAACTGCTCCATCAGGCTCTGCATATGCTCCAGCTCCTGAAAGACCAGAGCAAAGCGGGGCTCATGCCGATCCCCCAGCTCCCGCCGGAGCAGCATCCGCAGGACCTGCAGCTGTGCGGAAACAGCCTGCAGGGGAGAACGCAGCTCATGGATCATATAAGCAGAATGCTCCCCCGCAATCTGCAGCATCCCCTTCTGCTGCAGCTCTTCCGCATCAAGGCCGCCCTTCTCCCAGAACAAGGTTTCTTCCCTGAGCACTTCCTCCGGCTGATAAATTTGGACACTCATTCTTCTTTCCCTCCCGTTCCCTTCCGGGGACAAAACTTTTATGAGAAAATAAATTCTCTGCCTCTCCAGGCAATCCTGTCAAACGCCCAGGAGAAAAATCCGTCAAAAGCCGCCAGCTGCATAGTCTTTATAAAATATTATGCTGCATATACGCAGAAACAGAAAAAACTGGGAAAAGATAAAACCATACACCGACTATCCACAGGAATTCATCCACAGATACCTGCTTATCAACATATTTATCCACAGGATACACAGGTCGGATTCCACAGAATCCACGGGCATGCTGCCGAAAAAAGCCCGAAGAAAAAGAAATATGACGGCCCTTCTTCCCGGCCGTCATATTTATTCACAGTATCCAGGGGCCAGGCTACTCCACCCGCACCGCCTCAGCGGCCTCAAGCATCGCGGCCGGAGGCTCCACGCCCCAGGTCACCTCTCCGGTGCTGCCATTGGAAAGCTTATACATCATGCCCCAGCGGTCCCCGGAGAGCACATACACCACAGCGCGGCTGCTCCCGGCTTCCGGATCAGCAGGATCTTCTCCCTCTTCATAGACCTTGATAGTGGAAGCAAGCGCGAAATCATAGCTGATGGAAACAACGGTATTCCCGTTCCGGTCGATATAGCCGTATTTCCCATCCTTTTTCACACGGTTGATATGCCAATCCGTTTCGTAGGTATAAAGATCGAACTGCTCGTATTGCGGGGGGATCACCAGCTGCCCTTTCAGATCCACAGCGCCGTAGAGCCCACCGCGCCCCACCTTGATCAGGTCGCAGTCGATCATGCCATCCTCACGGAAGACCAGCTCTGCCTCATCCCAGCTTTCCGCAGAAAGGGGCTGCAGATTCAGATCATAAAAGCTGAAGCTGCTGTTTTCCTCCAGCAGGAAAGCCTCCGGCAGCAGGCGAATGGACTGATAGCGGTTCTCCAGCAGCTGCTCACCACTGGGGGAGACCAGGCCCCAGGCCCCCTCCTCCCCGCTGAGGTAATAAACGGAGTAAAAATACCGCGTGGCATTATCCTCATCATCATGGACAGCATAATAAAGGGTATAGGCATCCTCTGCGCTTTCAGGGCTCTCCAGCTCCACACCGATGGAGCCAAGAAGGCCCTCCCCGATCTCACGGGCATGGTTGACAAAATAGAAGCTGGCCTCTGCCACCTTCTCCATCCCCCAGCTGCCCAAAAGGGCTATGGAAATAAGCATAAGGCGGAACAGCGTCAAAAGCGTCTGCCCCTCCGAATATTTGATCCGCAATCCCTTTTCCTCCGAATCCCCGTCCCCGAAGCCCTTCCTTCGGGAGCCTTGCACACAGTACATAAAAATATTTTATCATATTAAAGAAAATAAGCAACAGGAAAATCCCCCGGCCGCAAAGATTCTCGAAAAAACTTCCTTTTTAGTATACCTTGCCGGGAGGAAAACTTGCAGGCGATGCCGGGTAGAAATTTTCTCCAGCCCCCTTTCCTGTAGGTTTGTCAATGATGTGTTACACATTCGGGAAAGAAAAAAGAACGTGCT